>CAZJZP010000246.1:0-3371 GCA_964550505.1 uncultured Prolixibacteraceae bacterium
CCAATTTCAATTAAAAGTGGGGCAAAGAAATTGCTTAAGGCATAAGATGCTGTTTGCGGAAACATGGAAGCAATATTAGGAACACAATAATGAGTTACACCATGTTTTACAAATACAGGTTTAGAATGTGTTGTTACTTCTGATGTTTCAAAACAACCGCCTTGATCGATGCTAACATCAATAATAACAGCACCGTCTTTCATTTTAGCAACAAAGCTTTCAGGGATAAGGCAAGGTGTTCTGCCGTGTTCAGAATGCACTGCACCAATTACCACATCGGCAGTGGAAAATGCTCGTTGCATAACCTTGGGTTGGAGAATGGAAGTAAATAATTTTTCATTCAATTCTTGTTGAATTCTGCGTAAACGATATACGGAATTATCGAAGATTTTCACAACGGCTCCAAAGGCTTTAGCTGTTTTAGCGGCGTATGTGGCAACGGTTCCTGCTCCGATAATTACAACTTCTGTTGGTGTTACGCCGGGAATACTGCCAAACATAGCACCTTTACCATATTTAATATTGCGTAAATATTCTGCTGCTATTAAAATACAAGCATTTCCTGAGATTTCACTCAATGATCGTAAAACGGGGAAATTTGAAGCATTATCTTTAATCCAATCGGAAGAAAATGCGGTAATTTTTTTCTTACTAAGTTTTTCAAAAAAGGCTTTGTTTTGTATCATATAATGAATAGCAGAGAAAAGACATTGACGTGGTTTTAGCATTTCTACTTCTTCCATAGAAAGTGGGGCAATTTTGACTAAAACATCTGTTTGAAAAACTTCTTCTTTAGTATAGACAAGTTTGGCGCCAGCTTCACTATAGTCTTTATCGCTGAATTTGGCAGCCTTTCCTGCGTTAGATTCTACAAGAACTTGATGACCGTTTTCCACAAGCAAATTAACAGCTCCAGGAACTAGTGCAACACGATTTTCCTCAAACAAAACTTCCTGAGGAACTCCTATACTAATTGATTTGTGTTGTTTTTTTATCTCAAGGGTTTCTTCCTGTGGCATTAAAGCCGATTTCCCTAAAAAGGAGTATTTTTCTTCATTCATAGGCTTCGTTTTTAATGGTTCGCACCCCGTTATTATCTGTGATTTTTATATATACGCTGTTTTCGGGCAAAAGTTCCTTTATTTTTTCAGGCCATTCTATAAAACAATAATTACCGCTAAAAAAATATTCTTCATAACCAATATCGTAAAACTCTTTCAGTGATTTTATTCGGTAAGCATCAAAGTGATAAATGGCTTCGCCTTCTGATGTAGCATATTGATTTACAATGGGAAAGCTAGGGCTACAGACTTCGTCAACAACTCCCATTTCCTTGCATAAAGCAGAAATAAAGCTGGTTTTTCCAACGGCCATTTCACCACTAAAGGCAAAAATGCGTTCTTCTTTTGTTTTCATCCATGCTAAAAAGGACTTGGCTACGGTATTGATATCCTTAATGGATGCTAGTTCCCATTCCATAATCTGTGCTTATTTTGCTTGCAAATATACAAAAGGTATCATCATCTCTTGCATAGAAATTCCTCCATGTTGAAAACTATTTTTATAATAATTCACGTAGTAATTATAATTATTAGGATAAGCAAAAAAATCAGATTCTTTAGCAAAAATATAGGAGGAACTTACGTTGATTTTGGGTAAGAAGATATCTTCTGTTTTATTTGGATGGTAAACTTCTTTAGGATTGTAATTTAGGTTTTTTCCTATCTTGTATCGAAGATTAGTATTCGTATTTTTATCTCCAATAACTTTAACAGGATTAGTAACTTTAACCGAACCGTGATCGCTGGCAATAAACAAAGGGATTTTTTTTGAGCTGAGATATTGCACAATTTCGTACAAAGGAGAATGCTTAAACCAAGAAAGTGTTATGGAACGATAAGCAGCATCGCCATCGGTGAGTTCTTTAATTAATTTCATTTCAGTACGAGCATGCGAAAGCAAATCAACAAAGTTGTAAACCAATACATTGATATTGTTCTGCATGAGATTAGGCAATAGTTCAAGGTATTTTTTCCCAGCATAAATATCTAATACTTTATGGTAAGACATGCTGATTTTTTTCCCAAACCGCTTAAATTGTTCTTCTAAAAAGAATTCTTCGAATTGATTTTTACTCTCTTCCTCCTCTTCAGAATACCATTTGTCGGGATATTTTTTTTGAATTTCCAGCGGCATCAATCCCGCAAAAAAGGCATTTCTTGCATATTGAGTAACTGTTGGGAGAATACTGCAAGCAATATTTTCTTCTTCCACTCGATAAAAATCTTCTATTGTATTTTGGATTATTTTCCATTGGTCGAAGCGTAAATTATCTAGCATCAATAAAAAGCTGCTATTTTCAGTAGAAAGGCGGGGAAGCATTTTTTTCTGCACTAGGGTATGCGACATTAATGGATTTTCATCATCATTTTCGTGTAGCCAAGAAAGATAATTCTTTTCAATAAATTTTGAAAATGCAGTATTTGCCTCATTTTTCTGTAGTTCAAGAATTTCTAAAACATCTGCATCAGCATTGTCAGACAATTTAAGTTCCCAACTAACTATTTTTTTGTAGATTCTTTGCCAGTCTTCCCATGAAATATTGGGCGATATTTCCATCCCAATTTGGCGAAATTCCATGTGGTAGGAATGCGTAGTTTTATCACTAACAAGTTTTTTGTTTTCCAAATTCTTTTTCAAACACAAAAGAATTTGATTTGGATTAACCGGTTTAATAAGGTAATCAGATATTTTACTTCCGATAGCATCTTCCATAATGCTTTCTTCTTCGCTTTTAGTAATCATCACTACCGGAATATTGGGATGATTGTTTTTTAATTTGCTGAGTGTTTCAATTCCTGACAAGCCAGGCATATTTTCATCTAAAAAGACAATATCATAGGTGTTTTTTTCGAGCATATCCAACGCATCCTCTCCGTTAGTAGCGGTTTCAACACTGTAGCCTTTGTTTTCAAGAAAGATAATATGGGATCGCAAGTTCTCAATTTCATCGTCTGTCCAAAGAATTTTTATTAAATTCATAGTAGAATATTTTTATATTAACTAAATTATAAAGATTTTTGTAATCTACAAAATTATTGCAAGGTGAAAACAACAATTCGCAAGATATTAAACGACCCTGTTCATGGATTTATTACAATTCAAGGCAAACTAGCATTAAATATAATTGAAAGCTTTGAATTTCAAAGACTTCGAAGGATAAAGCAATTAGGTTTAACGCATTTAGTATATCCGGGAGCCTTACATACTCGTTTTCACCACACCTTAGGAAGTATGCATTTAATGCAGAAAGCGATAGAAACACTTCGTTTGAAAGGTGTTGTGATTAGTGAAGAAGAGTCGGAAGCGGC
>CAZJZP010000247.1:0-3364 GCA_964550505.1 uncultured Prolixibacteraceae bacterium
CACAAAATCTGCTTTTTTTCCTATTTCGAGGCTTCCTTTTTGCTTTTCTTCAAAGAGGGATTTTGCTGCCCAAATTGTTACAGAGCGTAAGGCTTCTTCCCTGCTTAAAGCTTCTTCTATCTGAAATCCTCCGTCTGGATATCCATCTTTATCCTGACGAAAAACGGCGGCACAAAAACTATACATCGGATTAATGTTTTCTATAGGAAAATCCGTTCCGTTTGGAATCCAGCCATTTTCAGCTAATAATCTTTTATAGGCATAGGCATTTTTTATCCGCTTCTCTCCTAATCGTTCTTCTGCCCAATACATATCCGAAGTTGCATGCGTTGTTTGAATCGAAGGAATGATCCCATATTTACCGAAAAGATTAAAATCAGCTTCATCCACACATTGCGCATGTTCAATACGCCAGCGTTTATCGTTTTTTTCAGGAAGTATATCTGCATAAATCTTCAACATCAGACGCACAGCTGAATCACCAATACAATGCGTATTCACCTGATAACCGTAATTATACGCTAAGAGGCATTGCTGTTTTATCCAGCTTTCATCATGCATTAATAATCCAGTATTTCCTATGTCATCGGAATTATCATCCAATAATTTGGCACCTCTGGAACCTAAAGCACCGTCAGCATACAATTTAATGGAACAAATATGTAGTTTGTCTTTTTGGATAATTCCTGAAAACATAAATGCTTCATAATTTTCTTTCGTTGGATGAAGCATTATGTACAAAGGCATTTTCAATTCTCCTTTTTGTTGCAGAGAATCAATAAAAAGAATGTCATCCTTTTCCAAACCTGCATCGGCAAGACTTGTCAAACCACTTTGAAAGCAATTATTTTCAGCAAGTTTAAGCCAATGTGCTTTTTCTTTTTCGGGCATTTCAGGAATAAGATTGCTGACATAATCCATTGCATTATCAATCAATACACCGTTGGGAACGCCATTTTCTCCTAAAATTTTCCCACCATCAACAGGGAAAACTTCGCTGATTCCAGCTTCTTCCAATGCCATATTATTAGCAATAGCTGCATGTCCGTCCACACGGGTAATATAAACAATTTTATCAGGGAACGCATCATTAAGTAAGCTGTTGTCGGGATAGTTTTTATCTTCAAAACGATTTTGATCCCAACCTCTGCCCAAAATATAATCGCTTTCAACTCCTTCATAATGCACTCCTAATCGCTCCACAACATCCATCATTGATGTTGCTCCTGTTAAATCTGCTTGCTGCAAAAATTTGGCATAGCCCATAAAATGGCAATGCGCATCAATAAAGCCAGGATAGATAAATTTTCCTTCTGCATCCAAAATTTTCGTTGCTTTGTATTTTTCAGCAATATCATTAGTGCCGATATCCAGTATTTTTCCTTTATCAAGCACCATGGCTTCTGCAGTGGAAAAAGCTGTATCTACGGTATAAATTGTAGCATTTACAATAAGTAAATCTACTTCTTTTTTTGAATTACATGCTTGTATAACCATAATCAAACCTATTATTATGCTAAGAAAAAAGCGCTTCTTCATCTTTAAAATTTATATTATTCATTTTTATTCAATGAAAACAAATCAGGATTTCATTGTCCTTAATTTTTCGGAAAAATACTAAAAATTTATTGTTGAAAAGATTTTTTCATAAAAAAATACAATTACTAAAGGTTTTTTTTACTTTTGTCCTCTGAATAAAAAACCTATATTATGAAGAAGGCACAACAAAAGAATTTATTGATAGCGGTATTACTTATCCTTTTTGCTGCAGCAATGCGCTTGTTTATTGACATCCCGAATGTTACTCCTATTGCTGCTATAGCTTTATTTGCAGCCGCTGTTATTAAAGATAAAAAATGGGCAATTATCCTTCCCATCTCCATTCTTTTTATCAGCGATATCATCATTGGATTTTACGAATACCAAATCATGTTGGCTGTCTATTTCAGTTTTCTCCTAATTGCTGGAATCGGCTATTTGATTAGAAAAAAAATCAATGTACAAAACATAGCCTTAGCAAGCATTTCTGGCTCTGTCATCTTCTTTATTGTCAGCAATTTCGCTGTATGGATGATGTGGTATCCCAAAAGCATAGCAGGAATTATCCAAGCTTATACCCTAGCAATTCCATTCTTCAAATACGAAGTATTGGGTACTGCTGCCTATACTACGCTGCTTTTTGGAGCCTATTACCTGCTAAAACAATACGCACTAAAAGCTGAAACTATCCGTAAATAGTGTTTTTTGCCATTTCTTGAACAGTCCTTAAGATTAATTCAGCATTCTAGGTTTTTCCTATTAAATTCTTTATTAAAAAAAATAATTTCTTTTTCTTGTGTATTATACAAATATATTGTATTTTTACATTCTACTTGTTTTTAGATAAAAACATCATGAAAATCAAAGAATTTAAAAAATGAAAAATATATAAAACCGCTAAGACGCAAAGAAAAAATGCTTCTTTATGTCTTAGCAATAAAAAATAAAAAAAATGAAAAAAACGACCCTTATCATCATCCTTAGTTGCTTAAGCATTTTTAGCTTTGCGCAATATAGTATTTTAGACAGCCTTATCCTTTATTATCCTTTTGATGGCAATGCCAATGATTGGAGCGGATATAATTTCGATGGAACGGTTAGCGGAGCGAGTCTAACCACTGACCATCAGGGAAATGCCAACCATGCCTATTATTTTGATGGTGTAAATGATTATATTGACCTTCCAAATGATCCCAAATTACATCCGGATTTTCCGTTTACTATTGCAGCGTGGATTAATCCAGAATACAGTAGTTCAAACCCTAATTTCCAGATAGTTGGCACAGAATATACAACAACTCATACGTATAATGGTACATGGATTCGTGTTAGTTCACTTACTGTTTCAGGAGGAGTTGGAAATGGAGGAGGGATAGGAGGTCAATTCCATAAATCAAAATATACTAATCAAACAATTCAATATAATAACTGGTATTATGTTGTTGCTGTTTTTGAAAGCATCTCTAATATAAAAGTATATATCAATTGTGTTGAAGATTCCGGTTATTACGCAGGAACCGCTTCAACATATTATAAAAACACTTCTTTACATGGAAGTATCGGGAGATTTTATACAGCTAATCCTGCAACGATATATTCAAAAGGCAATATTGACGAAGTAGCAATGTGGAACAGAGCGCTTGACCCTGATGAAATACTACAATTATGTGAGACAGATATTTGGCAAATTATGCAAATGAAAGCAGAAACCAAGGAAAGCCAAGGCTTTAGCATTTTCCCTAATCCAATGACAACTAAAGCGGAAATCTATTTCCCAAATCCCAATAAAGAAATGCATACTATCAAAATATACAGCATTAGCGGA
>CAZJZP010000248.1:0-3348 GCA_964550505.1 uncultured Prolixibacteraceae bacterium
AAAAAAAACAAAAAAAAAGAGGTCTTTCGACCTCTTTTTGCTTTTATTGATAAAGAATATTAATTCTTTTTCTCATTGGATTTGTTTCCTGATTTGGATTCTTTTCCCCTGGATAAAGCATCACGCATTTCCGTGTCTGCCATTACATTTTTCATTTTGTAATAATCCATTATTCCAAGATTACCACTTCTAAATGCTTCTGACATTGCAATAGGAATTTCTGCTTCTGCAAGAATAACTTTTGCACGGGCTTCTTGTGCTTTGGCTTTCATCTCTTGTTCGTGAGCAACAGCCATCGCTCTTCTTTCTTCCGCTTTCGCCTGAGCAATGTTTTTATCCGCTTCGGCTTGATCCATTTGAAGTACAGCTCCGATATTTTTTCCAATATCAACATCCGCAATATCAATAGATAGGATTTCATATGCAGTTCCTGCATCCAATCCTTTTGACAATACTAATTTTGAAATGGAATCTGGATTTTCTAATACTTTTTTGTGTGAATCGGCAGAACCAATAGAAGATACAACACCTTCTCCAACACGGGCAAGAATAGTTTCTTCTCCTGCACCACCAACTAACTGACGAATATTAGCTCGAACCGTAACCCTTGCTTTGGCAACCAACTGAATACCGTCTTTTGCAACTGCAGTAACAGGAGGTGTGTCAATTACTTTTGGGTTAACCGACATTTGAACCGCTTCTAATACATTTCTACCTGCTAAATCAATAGCTGTTGCCATTTGAAATGACAAAGGAATATTTGCTTTATCAGCTGAAATCAATGCATCAATAACTCTTTTCACATTACCTCCAGCGAGGTAGTGGGCTTCGAGTTCATTTCTGTTGACTTTTAAACCTGCTTTAGTCGCGTTAATCATAGCTCCAACAATAACTTTTGGCGGAACTTTTCTCCAACGCATAAAGATTAACTGTAATAAAGAAACCCTAACTCCAGAAAGCAAGGCTGTGAACCATAGTCCTACCGGAATAAGATAAAATAAAAACCATAGGAGAAATAAAGCTCCCGCTCCTATTGCAATATAAATACCTACTGCATTTGAAGAACTTTGACGTAATAAGATTAGCATTAAATTGTGTACCATAATCAATTGTTTAAATTATTTGTTTAACATAAATTTTATTGTCTTTTACTTTTGTAACTTCTATTGGAACATTTTGATCAATAAATTCTCCGTGCGTATATACTTCATAAAACCTATCGTTAATCTCTACTTTACCCATTGGAGCAAGTCTAGATATGGTTCTACCTTTATCACCAACAAAAACCGTATCTTTATCATCCATATTTACTCCACCTTTTAATTCATCAGATAAGGTAAATCGTTTCCATGTTTTGGACCGAATAAAGACTACGACCATAATAATGGAAAAAACTAAAGTGCCGGCGAGTACAAGATGACCATACATTGCATCATAATTTTGGTATGTAAGCACAATGCCAACAACTACCAAAGCACCACCAACAATGCCAGCAACTCCACCCGGGAGTGCTAAAACTTCTAATACAATGAAAAGAAGTCCGATTACAATCAATGTAATTATTAAAAACCAGCTCATTCTAGTGTAATTTAATTATTAATCCGCGTTCTGAAATCATTTCTCTTTTTTGTTTTAAATCTTCGTAAGAACCACTTAAGACAGCGCATTTCCCTTTATAATGGGTTAATAATGCACATTGTTCTGCTTGTTCCACGTCATGCTCACAAATATCCACCAATGTTTCAATAACAAAATCAAAGCTGTTGTGGTCGTCGTTGTATAAGACTAAGCTGTGATTTTGAGAAGAAAGGTGCTTTTCTGCACTTTTTTCCTGAAATTTTGTCAATTCACTCATAAAAAAACCCAATTTGAAATTTTTTTTAAAATTACTACTATTTTTTTAATTGGGAATGAAATTTTTGATTTTTATGGCTTTTTTTAATGAAATTCTTTTGGAAGCATAGCTGATAAACAAATCCAAATCTTGAATATCGTAATGTTTTACCAATCTTTTATATTTATTCTCTGAGGCTAAGTCAGGCAGATAAGCCGTAAAAATCCTATCCGCATAAATATAATAATCTCTGATTTTACTTGGTTGATTCATTAAAAATATTTTCAAGAATTGTTCGTAATTCAATTCATATTTTAATTCTTTAATGTGTAAATGATAAGAAAGCATTTCTGGATAAAAGACTTCTTCTTTAATCGTATCAGCAGATGCAGTGTCTGTTTGAAGTTCTTCTTCACGGCTTTCAATTAATTCAGAAGAATAGATTTCTACTCCTTGCTCGCGAAGCCTATCTGCTTCTGCCAAGCTAATTCTTTCTCCATTATAAACAGCAACAACAAATGCATCAGTTACTCCTCTATCTCTAATTTCATTTCTCCAAGCTATGGCTTCTTCTCTATTGTCATAATAACCGGAGAAATATCTGTAATTTCCATTTCGTAAACGCTCTTCAATCAATGGATTAATACCAAATAAGCGATCGGATGTTCTTGTAGAACCATACACGCCAACCTGAACAGTATAATATAAAGCACTGTTTTCTTCAATTGCTTTTGTTGCTGTTTCTTCCGTTTGACTTTCTTCTGCAATTAAATCCGCTGCTGTTTCTCTGCTATCAATCAATCTTCTGGCTTCAGCAAGATTAATACGTTCACCATTTAAGTATGCAACCACAAAAGCATCTTCATAACCAATTTCACGAATAGTTTCTCTGGCATCATAAGCCCTGTCTAAATCCGTGAAACTTCCTGCCATATAACGAATAAAACCATTAGCTGAACTTTCTCCAACAATAGGTTCAATGCCGGGGAAACTGCTATACGTCAATTCTTTGCGTAATGCTGCAAATTGTACTTTGAAAATCAAGCCATCAGGAAGCTCCACATCCACGGGTATCATATCCGAAGCATTCGCTTGCAAATCTGATTCCATAAACTGAATATTATTTTGATTTGAATCCTCATTGGTATTATTCGCATTATTGATGTCAATATCGGTGTTGTTGTCCGTGATGGTATCTGCGTTGGTGTTGGTGTCTATATTAGTATCAGTATTATTGTCTATGTTGGTATCAACATCTGCATTATCATTATTATCTGCATTATCATTATTATCAGTATTATCAGTATTATTTGTAGTGTTGTTATCTACCAAGGCAATGGAAGCAGTATCGATATCTGTTGTGTTTTGATTCATAGAAAGCAGCATGAATTCTTCAATCGCTTCATCTTGCTGTATTATTGCCTGTTGCATACTTTTAATTTCGCTTATCACATAAGCATTTCGCTTATCTTTTTCAATGTTTTTATAGGCTTCTTCTCTGCTCTCTTTTTCAT
>CAZJZP010000249.1:0-3339 GCA_964550505.1 uncultured Prolixibacteraceae bacterium
GAAAATTGTATCTTTGCTTATACATAGGCTGCTAATTAGTCTGTCTGTTTTTTTACAAAGAAATAAGAAAAACGTATGAAAAGCATAGATGAAATCATTCGCTTATCCTTAGCCGAAGACCTGGGGGACGGCGACCATAGTTCGCTCTCCTGCATTCCACCAGAAGCCCAAGGAAAAGCACAACTTATTATCAAACAAGAGGGCGTGCTGGCGGGATTGGAAATTGCCAAAAAACTTTTTTCGCTACTCGACCCCAATTTACAACTAAAATGCTTTTTAGCTGACGGCGAAAAAATTAAAAAAGGAGATATTGCTTTCGAAATAAGCGGTAAAGCTATTTCAATCCTAAGTGGAGAACGTACTGCCTTAAATTATATGCAGCGAATGAGTGGAATTGCCACGCATACCACCATGCTTGTTGACTTGATAAAAGGCTTGCACAGCAAAATCCTAGACACCCGAAAAACTACTCCGCTTATGCGTCCCTTCGAAAAAATGGCGGTTAGGATTGGCGGAGGCTTCAACCATCGTTTTGGTCTTTACGATATGATTATGATTAAAGATAATCACATTGATTTTGCCGGTGGAATTGAAAAAGCAATAAAAAAGGCTAATGCCTACCTTAAAGAAACAAACCGCAGTTTGAAAATCGAAATTGAAGCCAGAAATCTGCAAGAAGTGGAAGAAATCCTGAGCATTGGAAATATCCACCGCATAATGTTGGATAATTTTACTCCTGAAGAAATGAAAATTGCAGTAGAGCAAATTAATGGAAAATATGAAACAGAAGCTTCCGGTATGATTACTAAAGAAAATATACGCTCTTACGCAGAAACAGGAGTAGATTTCATTTCTATTGGTGCCATCACGCACCAAATCAAAAGTTTAGACATGAGTCTTAAAGCTATCTAATAATTTGAAAAAGATAAAAACATATTTACAAAAAAAGACTTTAGGCTTGAAAAACCGAATGAGTCGGATTTACCCACCCGGTCTTCGTGGAATGGATTTATATGCCTTTTTACGCTTTTTTGTTGTTGGCTTAAAACATGGGAAAATTACCAGCAGGGCTTCTTCTATTGCTTATAAATTTTTTATCGCCTTAGTTCCTGCTATTCTTTTTGTCTTGTGTTTTATCCCCTACGTTCCGATTGCGGGCTTTCAAGAACGTTTAATAGCTTTAATTCAGGATGTTTTTCCTCCAGAAATATATGGTTATATTGAACAAGCTTTAATGGATGTCTTAACTGTTCAGCGACTGGATTTGCTTTCCTTTGGTTTTCTTATGGCTTTGTTTTTCTCGGTCAACGGTATGCATTCCGTGATGCGTTCTTTCGATGATTCTTATCATAAAACAGATAACAGGTCGGAAATCACACAATATTTAATATCGCTACTTTTGGTTTTTATTATGGCTTTTCTGGTAATACTAGTTATTGCCTCGATAAGCCTTGGAGAAAATTTCCTTCAAAATTTAATAGAAAGCGGTATTCTTCAAAAGAAAAGCAGTTTTCTTCTTCTTAAATACGGAAAATGGCTTTTACTTGCGCTCTTTGTCTTTATTAGCATTGCTATTGTCTATTATTTAGCTCCTTCCCACAAGAAAAAATTCAAAGGGATTATTCCGGGTGCAATGCTCTCAACAATCCTTTCTCTTGTTGTTACCTTGGGATTAAATTATTTTATTAGTAATCTTGCTCGTTTTAATGAGTTTTTTGGCTCTATTGGTACGTTAATTGTAACATTATTGTGGATTTATTATAATTCTATCATTCTACTACTTGGTTTTGAATTTAATATAAGCATTGCAAATGCACCAAAAAGCAAAACATAAAAGAAATAAAATGAAAAAAATGCTAAGACTCATTAAAACTCAAGCTTTTTTAATAATGTCTTTATTTGTTGCTTTCTCTGCTTTTTCTCAAGAAAAGCAGTTAAGTAATGCACTTAAAAAAGCTTCTCAAACTAGTTTTGATATTCGCTTTTATCCGGAAAAAGGAATGTTTCCCAACACCTGGTATTCTTCTCCAATTAATGCAGAAACAACAGCTTTGGAAGACAGTGCTGAACAGCAACGATCCATAAGAATTCTAGAAAAAGCTGCTGCTCTTTATCCTGCATGGCTATTAGAAAAAACGCTCGACAAAGTATATGTATTAAGCAAATTAAGCTTTTATGGAGTTGGGTATGGCGGAACCTATTCCTACTCCAAAAAAAGTATTTGGATAGTTAATAAAGGAATTAGAAGAGGCTATGATGAAGCTTTTTTAAGTCGGCTTTTTCATGCTGAATTTTCCAGCATTCTTTTGGAAGAATACAAGCATCTTTTTGATATTACAAACTTTGAAAAGACTCACGATCCAGCCTATTCATACGGGAAAGGTGGTGTAGATGCGCTAAAAACACAAAAGAGTTCTGAAGCCTATGATGATGAAATTAATGCTGCCGGTTTCTTGAATATGTACGGAATGTCAGACAGTGAAAACGATTTAAACTCTTTTGCAAAAAGACTTTTTTATCCCGATGATGAATTTTGGGAAGTAGTAGAAAAATATCCCTATTTGCAAAGCAAACTAAAGATTGTCATCGATTTTTATCACGCAATTGATCCTGTTTTTACTTTGGAATATTTCAAATCCATCCACTAAAACAACCAAAAAGTCAATCGTTTGCCGTTTTTTGTTTTGTATAAAAAAACAAAGGATTACTATCTCTATCGATATTTTTGTATTTTCGTGCTTTAAATTAAGGTTTTTATATGCGAAAGACTTACTGTATTCTTTTGTTTTTAGTGTTTTTCTCTGTTTTATCTATTGCTCAAACAGCATATAGAAGCAAAGAAAACCCCTATTATTGGAAAAACAGCAAACCCCACGCTGCTTATTGGCAGCAAGACGTTCATTATATCATTGAAGCAAAAATTGATGAGAAAACAGATATTATCAGTGCAAAACAACGACTGATTTATTACAATAACTCTCCGGATACGTTAACAAAAGTGTATTTTCATCTCTATCGTAATGCCTTTGTTGAAGGAGGATATATGCAAGATATCTACAATATTCCTCCCGGAAACTATCAAAAAGAAGGCTTGGGAACAATAATTGAAAGCCTTAATGTTAACCACACTCCCATTGAGCCATTTATTGATAATACAATTATGTATTTCAATCTTCCATCTTGTTTGCCACCAAACGATTCTATTATTTTTGATATCGTTTTCAAAACTTATTTTGATATTAATGCCAGATGGGGAAGAATGAAAGTTTTTGAAAGCTGGGGTGAAAAACAATATAACGGAGCTCATTGGTATCCAAGAATTTGTGTGTATGACATGAA
>CAZJZP010000250.1:0-3303 GCA_964550505.1 uncultured Prolixibacteraceae bacterium
ATTAAAACTATAATTTTAGAATTTTTCGAGTGATGATTTCCGCATCAAAATTAATTTGTAAAAAATACATTCCCTTATCCAACATTGAAAGTTCAATTTGGTATTGCGCAACATCTCTTTGGGTAAAGGTTTTTTCACAAACAACTTTACCTGAAATATCTGTTATAATGACTGATTTAATACTTTTTTTGCTCGTTTTACAATAAAGAATATCATCTGTTGGATTTGGGTAAAGAAACAACGGTGATTCCTCCATATCTGCAAATCCTAAGCCTGAATATTCATACATTCTTACATGCCCTGTATTTATTCCAAGTGCTTGATTTTTATGTGCCCCAATGGCAACAATTGATCCATTAGCACTGATACTGACAGATAATCCTGACTCGTCTTGAGCATTTTCCCCGTCAATATCATTGCCTGCTTGTATCCATCCGCCACCAATATATTGAAAAACTCTAACATGTCCGGCATTACTTCCACTTCCATCATTCCAATAAGCACCTACGGCAAGGACTGATCCATCTGCATTTAAGCTAAGTGAATGACCAAAATAATCATCGGCAGCTTCTCCGTTGATATCGTTTCCCATTTGCGTCCATGTACCTCCTTGATACTGATACACTTTTGCTTGTCCGGCATCAATTCCGTTATCATCATTACCATAAGCACCAACAGCAAGAATAGAGCCATCATCACTTAAGGAAACAGATGCTCCAGAGTTGTCTCCTACAGCTTCTCCATCAATGTCACTACCTAATTGTGTCCATGTGCCACTAATATTTTCAAAAACCCTTACATGTCCAGCATCTGCAGCAAAACCATCGTTGTTAGTTGCACCAATAGCTACTATTGATCCGTCAGCACTTAAGCTAACTGCGTTACCAAAAAAATCATAAGCAGCTTCTGCATCAATATCGTTTCCAATTTGTGTCCATGTACCACTATTGTTTTCAAAAATCCTCACATGTCCTGCATCATTTCCATTTCCATCATTACTATATGCTCCAATAGCAACAATAGTTCCATCATCGCTTAAGCTCACTGCACATCCAGATTCATCACCTGAAGCTTCCCCATCTATATCATTTCCTATTTGCGTCCAAGTACCACTATTGTTTTGATATATCCTTACATGTCCTGCATTATATGCTTCGTCGTCATTACTACGCGCCCCAATGGCTACAGTTGACCCATCGCCACTAATGCTCACGCTAAAACCAGAATAATCACCGGCATATTCTCCGTCAATATCATTTCCTATTTGCATCCACGTTCCGCTAATGTTTTCATACACTCTAACATGCCCTGCATTGGTTCCGGTACCATCATTTCCACGGGCACCTATTGCTACTACAGACCCATCAGAACTAATACTTACGGAAAATCCTGAAAAATCACCCAACGCTTCACCATCAATATCTTGACCGAGTTGTGCCCACTGTGCTTGTGAACTTAAGACCGTAAGTAAAAAACCTAATGTTAGAAATCTTGCAATTTTAATCATAATGTAATACTTTTAATTCATAAAAAATTTTATTGTTTTTTTAAAACACGAAAATAAAAAAACATCTGTAAAAAAATAGAAATTTGGGAAAGTCTTTTCATAAAAACGATTAACAATACTAGTTAACGATAACTTTTTATCTAGAGAATCAAACATGCTTTTCTGCGTGATAAGAAGAACGCACTAAAGGACCGCTTTCTACAAATAAAAAGCCCATTTTAAGTCCAGTTTCTTCATATTCTTTAAACTCTTCGGGCGTAATCCATGCTTTTATGGGCAAGTGTTTGTCAGAAGGAGCCAAATATTGTCCTAAAGTCAAAACTTCTACTCCAACAGCTCGCATATCTTGCATTGTTTGCAATACTTCCTCCTTTTTTTCACCTAATCCAAGCATAATACCAGATTTAGCTCTTGATGGGGAATTAGCAATAACACGCAAAACTGCCAAACTGCAATCGTATTGCGCTTTGGAACGAGTAAGCGGAGTTAATCTTCTTACCGTTTCCAAATTATGAGAAATTACCTCTGGCTTTTCCGCAATAATTTGTTGAATGAATTTTTCCTCACCGTTAAAATCTGGGATAAGAACTTCGAGCGTAATCTCCGGATTATATTCTTTTACAAGGCGAATGCTTTCCGCCCAAATTGCAGCTCCACCGTCTTCCAAATCATCTCTATCGACAGAGGTGATTACAGCATGTTTCAATTGCATAAGTTTAATGGATTCCGCCAAACGCTGGGGTTCTTTCTTGTCAACAGGCAAGGGTTTTCCGGATTTTGTTCCGCAAAACTTACACGAACGCGTACAAATATCACCCAAAATCATAAAAGTTGCAGTACCGGCATTCCAGCATTCTGCTCTGTTTGGGCAGTTTCCGCTAGTGCAAATAGTATGCAAATGATGGTTTTCAATTATTGCTTTGGTTTGATGGTATGTTTTACCACTAGGAAGCGGCGTTTTCATCCATCGTGGTTTGGGTTTAAAATCAGCCATTGTTTTTGATAATTTTTAATGCTAAGGCTTGGCTTAGGTAAGTTTTTAATTTTTCTTGTACTTCTGCGATATTTTGTTTTGCCCCAAGTTCTTTTTCCATAGAAGTAACACCTTTATCAGTAAAACCACAAGGATTTATATGTGAAAAATAGCTTAAATCTGTATTCACATTAAAGGCAAAACCATGCATGGTAACGAAATGACTGGCACGAACTCCAATAGCACAGATTTTTCTGGCTTTTCCAGGGACATCTTTGTCAATCCACACGCCAGTAGCTCCATCCATTCGTTCTGCAGTAATGGAATAATCTGCGAGGCATTGAATAATAGCTTCTTCCATTTTGTGGATATAGCTTTTTAATCCTAATCCAAGGCTTTCCAAATCCAATATTGGATAGCCAACAATCTGTCCGGGACCGTGATAAGTAATATCACCACCTCGATTTATTTTATAGAAACTGGCATCTTTTGCTTGTAGTTGGATGTAATCCAATAATAGATTTTTTTCTTCTCCACTTTTCCCTAAGGTATAAACATGGGGATGCTCGCAAAACAATAAATAATTTAAAGGCTTTATTGCAGAATTCTCCTTGCGCTGGTTTTTTATTTCCAATACTTTATCAAAGCACTCTTCCTGAAAATCCCAAGCTTCCTTATAATCCTTAGTGCCAAGTTCAATAAAAATAGTGTCATATTTCATATTTCACTTTTTTGTTTGCAAAACTAACTATTTCTATACATTTTTTTCGGTAGTGTTTAAAAAAGTGTGTATTTTATTCTAAAAAATCGACAATAATTATCT
>CAZJZP010000251.1:0-3282 GCA_964550505.1 uncultured Prolixibacteraceae bacterium
GCCGCCATGAATAACAAAAAGCAACGGAAGCGCTTCTTGCATTTGCGCTTCGGATGGAAGATGGAGTAAATATCGCCTTTCGTAGCCTTGCCAAATAATGTGATGTTGACTGAGATTACTGCTTTCATTATGCTGTTTTTGAACGGTACAACTGAGCAGTAAGGTGACTGAAAGAAGAACAAAAAGGGTTCTTTTTTTCATAATTTTTTGTTTACAAACATTCCGGATTTATTCCCAAAACATAATACTTAATCACTTGAATTTCTTCAGCTGTTTCAGCACCAGAAAAACCACTGATATCATCGTAGCTGACTTTTTCTTTGTAAGCATAAATAAAATCCTTGGATACGGGCAAATATGTCCAATGCCAGGCTTCTTCTTCATAACCGTATGCTCTTTTTTCACCTTTTGGGATATAAACCTGATAAAAACCAAAATCAGCAGCATTCTCAACTAGCCAATCGTATTCTTTCTTCCCTTTTCCTGCCTTGAAATAGGAAGTAGAAACGCTGTTTATATCGATATCTGTTCCCCAATGATGCCTTGAAGTTCCCGGCATGGAAGAATAACGCAGTATTTTTTTTGCACGTTCTACCGGATTGGCTGTTGTTTTAGCTAAATTTTCTCCTTCAACTAGGCGATTTCCATTCCATTTTGCTTCCCAAATGCCTTTTTGATAGTCGAAATTTCGGCAAGCAGAAATAATTTGCAGGTGAATGCCATCTTTTTCAGCGGCTTCACGCATTCTTAAAAAGGCTTCATATGTCTTTTTCTCTGCATACAAGCCCTTACGATTAGCATAAGGTAGTGGAATTTGAATATAATTACTGTCGTTTTCAGGCTTAAAATGACCGAGCAGGTATTTTTTGTCAATATCTTTATGCATAATACTATCTTTGGTTATGGTATCTGTAGTTGTTTGTGTTTGCGTTTTAACTTCTTCTTTGTTATTAGGAAAACTAAATAGTAAGCTGAGACCTAAAACTAGAACAAGTGCGCCAAGAATAACTATGTTTTTTTTCACAAGCATATTTTTTTGATGCAATTAAAAATCGTTTATTATATCGTCTTCAGTATTTTATTGTTAAAGACGAAATCAATGCAAAGATGAAAAAAATACTGCATAAATGGAAAAAAAAGCTGAGATTTAAAAATTCTTTTTATATATTCGCTATATGAAGCAAAAGATTAGGGAGGTTTTACTCAAAAATTGGGGCTATAGTGCTTTTCGTCCTTTGCAGGAAGATATTATTCTTTCTGTTTTGGAGGGAAAAGATACGCTGGCACTCTTGCCTACTGGTGGTGGTAAATCTATTTGCTTTCAGGTGCCTGCTTTAGCAAAAGAAGGGATTTGCATTGTTGTAACTCCGCTTATTGCTTTGATGAAAGATCAAGTGCAGCATTTGGTTGACAGGAAAATCAAAGCTGTTGCCATTTATTCTGGTATGACTAAACAGGAAATTGATGTAGCACTTGATAATGCGGTGTATGATAAAGAAATGAAATTTCTTTACCTTTCTCCCGAACGACTAAAAACGGAGATGTTTAGAGAACGACTGAAGAAAATGAATGTCTGTCTTTTAGCGGTAGATGAAGCACATTGTATTTCGCAGTGGGGTTATGATTTCCGACCGCCATATTTGGAAATTGCTGAAATCAGAAGCATTATCCCGGAAGTTCCTGTGCTTGCTGTTACTGCGACAGCCACCCCTGAAGTGGTAGAAGACATCCAAAATCGTTTGTTATTTAAAGAAAAAAATGCTTTTCAGAAAAGTTTTCTGCGAAAAAACCTTACTTATATGGTTTTTAAAGAGGAGGATAAACTCAATCGTTTGTTGCGAATAATGAATAAAATCCAAGGAACAGCGGTTATTTATGCCAGAAATCGACGTAAAACAAAGGAATTAGCTGCTTTTTTAAGGAAAAACGGTATTGCTGCCGATTTTTATCATGCTGGCTTGGATTCCGCCCTCAGAGATAAAAAACAGCAGCAATGGATGAACAATATCATCCGCGTGATGGTTTGTACTAACGCTTTTGGGATGGGAATTGATAAGCCTGACGTACGATTGGTAATGCATTTGGATATTCCGGATAATTTGGAAGCCTATTTTCAGGAAGCGGGAAGAGGAGGTAGAGATGGAAAGCAATCTTGGGCAATTATGCTCTACGAAGAAGTGGACATCAAAGCCTTGGATGATAATTTCTTGCAGTCTTATCCAGAAATTAAACGTATTCGTGAATGCTATAATGCGCTGGGAAACTACCTTAATCTGGCTGTTGGCAGTGGAAAAGACCAACAATTCGATTTTGATATTGTTGCTTTCGCTAAAAATTATAATTTCCCCATACTTGCAGCTTTTAATATACTGAAAATACTGGAGAAAGAAGGCTATCTTTATTTATCCGATAGTTTTTTCCAAAAGTCAAAAATCTACATTAAAGTTAACCACGAAGAACTATATCAATTCCAATTATCAAATAAAAACTTAGAAGCCTTTATAAAATTACTTTTGCGTTCCTATAGTGGATTGTTTAATGATTTTGTAAATATTGATGAAAAAAACCTGGCTTTTCAAGCTAAAACAACAGAAGAAAAGATTAAGAAAACGCTGGAATTACTCTCAAAATATGATTTAATAGATTATATTCCACAAAATAATAAACCGAAAATCAGCTTTTTAATTGAGCGCATGGATGCTAATCATTTGATGGATGATAGTAAAAGCTATTTATTCAGAAAAGAAACAGCAAAAATGCGATTGGAAGCAGTGAAAGAATATGTTATTTCTTCCACCAAATGCCGTAGTCAGGAGTTATTAGCTTATTTTGGCGAAGAACATAGTCCTCGATGTGGAAATTGTGATGTATGTAAAGATAGAAATAGTCTGGCAATTTCACAGGTGCAGTTTGACCTACTGATAGAAACCATGAAGCCTTTACTACAAGAAAGAGCAATGGAAATGCAGGAAATCATGGCATTTTTACCTGATTTAAATGAAGATCAGGTTATAAACGGTATAAATTGGTTGTTAGAGAAGAAAAAGATTCGATATACGGATGATTATTTGTTGATTTGGAATAAATAACTAAGATGAAAAAATTAGGCTTGGATTTTTATTTACAGCAAGATGTGGTGGCAGTTGCTAAAGAATGTTTAGGAAAACGCCTGTGTACAAATATTGACAATCAGTTTTGCAGTGCGATTATAACAGAAACTGAAGCTTTCGCCCTTGCGTATTAGGCGTATTTATGGCGTATTTCCGCTGAAAAGAAGGTATT
>CAZJZP010000252.1:0-3253 GCA_964550505.1 uncultured Prolixibacteraceae bacterium
TTCAGTTTTTGTTGTCCGACTAGGGCTCGAACCTAGACTCTTCTGGACCAAAACCAGACGTGTTGCCAATTACACCATCGGACAATTGATTTAGGTTTGCAAAAATAGACATTTTTTTATAAATCCAAAAAAATCTTTAAAAAAAATCTTAAATAGTCTATTTTCAGAAAAATCGACCGCAATAATATAATAAAAAAGTGAAAAATAAGTTTTTTTTAATAAATTCGCAGTTTGAAAACAAGGATTTTTATTGTAAAAATTGAATAAGATATAAATATAACAACAAACCTATGGATTCCTACAAGAAATTTAACAACCTCATTGGCTGGATAATGGCAGCCATAGCTTCAACTGTGTATATTTTAACAGCTGAACCAACAACAAGTTTTTGGGATTGCGGAGAATATATTGCAACAGCCTATAAACTTCAGGTTGGTCACCCCCCAGGAGCACCATTATTCCAAATGGTAGGTAGAATTTTTTCACTTTTTGCCTTTGGAGATGTAAGTAAAGTTGCTTTTACTGTTAATGTTATGTCGGCAATTTGCAGTGGATTAACCATTATGTTTTTGTTTTGGGCAATCACGCATTTTGCTAAAAAGATTGTTAGTAAAGAAAACAAAGAAATCACTAAAGCGCATTTTTTCAGCATATTCGGAGCAGGAATTGTAGGAGCTTTAGCTTATACTTTTACAGATTCTTTTTGGTTTTCAGCCGTGGAAGGCGAGGTGTACGCTATGTCCTCTTTCTTCACCGCAATAACCTTTTGGGCAATTCTTCGTTGGGAAAGAGCATATTATGAGCCAGACTCTATGCGTTGGCTCGTATTTATAGCCTTTTTAATAGGTTTGTCCATTGGAGTTCACTTATTGAATTTACTTTGTATTCCTGCTATTGTCTTTGTGTTTTATTTCAAAAAATACAAGAAAATTTCTTTCAAAGGCTTTATGATTGCGGGTATAATCTCCATTGTTCTTTTGGCATTAATAATGAATGTGATAATTCCATTGATTGTTGCCCTTGCCAGAGATTTTGAATTATTCTTTGTGAATAGTGTTGGAATGCCCTTTAATTCTGGAACAATTATTTATTTCTTTATTTTAATTGGATTAATTGCTTTTGGTCTTTTATATTCCAGAAGAAAAGGAAAAGTAATTCTAAATACGGTAATATTAGCTTTTACTTTTATTTTAATCGGATATTCTTCTTTCTTGTTATTGGTAGTTAGATCAAATGCTAATCCTCCAATTGATGAGAATAATCCGGAAAATGCCATTAGTTTGCTTTCTTATCTGAAGCGGGAACAATATGGAGATTGGCCGATTTATTACGGGCAATATTTTAATGCGCCATTAGATTCAAAGCAACCGTATAAAGATCAAAAACCGATTTATACTAGAGATGATGAAGCAGGAAAATATGTGATAACCGACCACAGAAAGCAATCTAAACCCAATTTTGATAGCAGGTTTGAGACTGTTTTTCCGCGCATGTGGAGTTCTCAATCGCACCATAAAAAAGCTTATCGAAATTGGTCGGACATGAAAGGAGTGCCTATTCAAGTTACTGACCACAGAGGGCAAACAGAAACAATATACAAGCCAACGTTCTCGGAAAATCTGAAGTTCTTTTTCTCCTATCAAATACAACATATGTATTTGCGCTATTTTATGTGGAATTTCGCGGGCAGACAAAATGATATTCAGGGACACGGAGGGCCTTTAAAAGGTAATTGGATCAGCGGGATTCCTGCGCTGGATTCACGCTTAGGTCCTCAAGAGGGAATGCCTGATTGGATGGCTAACAACAAAGCTAGAAATACGTTTTATTTGTTGCCATTATTGCTTGGATTGTTTGGCTTGGTTTTCCATGCCTACTCTGATTACAAAAACATGATAGTTGTGTCACTCTTGTTTATTATGACGGGTTTGGCAATTATTGTTTACCTCAATCAATATCCGTACCAACCCAGAGAAAGGGATTATGCTTATGCTGCTTCTTTCTATGCTTTTGCCATGTGGATTGGTCTTGGAGTGCTTGGATTGATAAATTCCTTAAATAAAAGAATGAATAAGGCGACAATTGCTGTTGCAGTAACAATAGCAACGCTTGTCCTCGTTCCTGGAATTATGGCAAAAGAAGGCTGGGATGATCACGACAGATCAAATCGCTACACAGCCCTAGAAATTGCTAAAAATTATCTGCGGACTTGTGCGCCAAATGCCATTCTCTTCACCAACGGGGATAATGATACCTTCCCGCTTTGGTATGTGCAAGAGGTGGAAGGATTCCGTACCGATGTGCGTGTGGTCAACTTAAGTCTGTTAAATACAGATTGGTATATCGACCAAATGAAAAGACAAGCCTATGAAGGAGATCCTGTACCTTTTTCATTAGAAAAAGACCAATATATTCAAGGAACAAGGGATTTAGTTTACTTTATCGAAGATCCAAGATTTAAAGACACGCATATTGATATTAAAGTTTTAATGGATTTTGTTGCCAGTGATGATCCGGAAACCAAATTTAATCCTGGAAACAGAGAGCCCGTGGATTATTTCCCGACCAAAAGAATGAAAATTACCGTTGATTCAGCAACTGTTGTTGATAATGGTACTGTTCCTTTATATTTAGCAGATAAAATTGAAGAGGTGGATTGGATGATTGATGCTTATGTAGTGCAGAAAAACCATTTAATGGTATTGGATTTATTAGCAACAAATAATTGGGAACGACCTGTTTATTTTGCTATTACAACAGGTGGAGATGCTTATTTAGGATTAGAAGAGTATTTCCATTTGGAAGGAATGGCTTATCGTTTATTACCCGTAAAAGCGGAAAATACAGACGGACAAATTGGAAGAGTGAATACTGAAGTAATGTATGATAATATGATGAACAAATTCCAATGGGGAAATCTAGAGCTTCCAGACGTTTATCTGGATGAAACAAACACGCGAATGACGATGAATTTCAGGAATAATTATGGTCGTTTGGCAAATGCATTAATAGATGAGGGCGAAAAAGAAAAGGCAATACAGGTGTTGGATCGTTGTATGCAAGTAATGCCAGAAGAAAAATTTCCTTTTAACTATTTTATTATGCCAATAGCTGAAGCGTATTATAAAGCAGGTGAAATTGAAAAAGCAAATGCTGTAACAAATTCATTATTAAAAACTTATGAAGTGGAATTGGCTTATTTCTTTTCCTTTAGCCCTAAAAAACGCGCATCAATTGATGATGATATTCAACA
>CAZJZP010000253.1:0-3229 GCA_964550505.1 uncultured Prolixibacteraceae bacterium
GGATGCATGTAAATTTATTCCTGCCTGCAAATAATTATCATAATGTAAAGAGCCTTTTAAAGATGTACTGGCTTTTTCTTTACATTTAATAATAAGAATATGCTTATTGTTTTCTAGAAGTATTTGATAATTAACGGTGCTAAAATAATTAGTGGCAAATAAGGCGTCCATCTTTGTTGCAAGACTCTTGGCACTTACAACATAGCCTTTCTTTAAAAGCATAATCCGCAAAATCTGATAATCAGGATAACTTTCATTTCCAATTATTTGAATAGAATCTATCCGTATTTTTTCTTGATGTTTCAGTTTTTTCTTAGGACTGGCAGGGGCAATGGCATTTAAGGAATCCGCCAAGGCTTGTAAAACATCTTTGTATTTCAGTGCTTCGCGATAGCCTCTGTCAATAATCAAATTCACGGCAGCAAAATCACCGGGAGAAATATCCTGGTATTCTGGCTGAATAAGAATATCTACTTTTTGTTTTTGTTCTTCTGCATCAAAAAGACCGGCAAAACTGGAAATTTGTGCAAGCATATTTGGGATGGAATTATCCAGTTCTTCTTTCTCAAAAAGCCGTCGGCCGGTGTAGGAGCCGATAATAATATCAGCGCCCATTTCAATCGCTTCGTCCACTGCGAAATTTCTTACCAAACCACCGTCAACCAGCAAAACGCTGTCTTTGTCAATAGGGGTGAAGATAGTTGGAATTGCCATGCTGGCACGCATAGCATCGGGTAAATATCCCTTATTCATTGGATAAGCTCTGCAGCTAACCAAATCGGCAGCAACTGCCATATACGGAATCGGTAAACTGTCAAAATCCTGAATATAATAGCTGTCCCAACAGATAGTGGACATCATTGTCGAAATATGCTGACCAGGAAGCAAACCGGTTGGAAATTCCATCTTCTTGTTACGGTAGCCAATCTCAAATAAATAATTATTGTAGCGTTGTTTTTCGTCAATATTGATGTTGTCCTCTGTTACAAAATCATTCAGTAAGACTTCCCAGTCTTGTTCTTTGAATAACTGACAAATGCTGTCTGCAGAAAACCCCATAGCATATAAACCTCCCACAATGCTTCCCATACTTACTCCTGTGATATAATCAATCGGAAGTCCCACTTCATCAATTACTTTCAGCACTCCAATATGCGCCATTCCCCTGGCTCCGCCACCACTCAAACACAAACCGATTTTGGGACGTTCGGCTTCGCTTGATTGCTCATTTTCCTGTGCCATTAGCGATTGTGAGAGTAAATTGCTAATCAGTAAAAGCAGTAGTAAGAATTTACGTATTATCATATTTTATCTCGCTTTAAGTTCTTCTATTAATTGATAATATCCGTGTTTATTTTCCCCCATATTTTGATAAGTCCTGAATGCAGTTGTTTGAAGATAAGCTCTGAAAGAAGCTAATAAAGTTGAATTGCTCATTTGATAGGAAGAAACAAAAGTATTTACACTTTCATCGGAAAGTTCTGTTAACCACAACAAACCGATATATACTATTTGATTTTTATGCTGATCCCAATAAGAAAATAAAAAATTAAGGTAGGCAGATTGCATAAGTTCATTACTTAAATTATGCCTTCCTGTCGGATAACCCGTTTCTTCAATATAAATTTTTTCTGTTGGGTATAATTGTAAAATAGCATCAAGATCGTTCTCCACTTCATTCATTTCTTTTCCATGAAAATACTCATTAATTGGATAATAGGAAACCACGATAATATCGCTGACGCTATTAATTTGTTGAAGTTCTGTCGGATAAAGCTCACATAAAGTTTGTCTGCAAACTTCTGTGCCAACATCAACCGTATTATTCCATAAACTTTGTGCATAAGGACAAATTGCATGATAGAAATCTTTGTATTCAGTCCATTCCGTTGGATGTTGATTAAAGTATAAGTCTATTTCATTGCCAATAACCAAGGCGCTAAAATCGGTGTTGCTTAAATAGCTGTGAACACTATCCAGCAAATTTTTAAACCTCGAAATAACTTCCGCATCATTGAATGATTTATTCATCAAATCGCTTGGCAGTCCTCTTTCAACATATTTTATTGGGGTTATGCACAAAGAAACTTTAGCATTATAATACGGAAAGAATTGATCAATTATTTCCAGTGTTTCAAAATCATAAACACCGCTGTCTGGTTCTAGAACATCCCAAAAAATAGTAAATGGATAGGCATTAATTCCAATTTCTTGGCATCGAAAAAATTCCGTTTCATAATCGGAGTTTTCGGGCATGGTAATATGCATTCCAACTGTTCTATTATCCATTGGAAGTGGGTTTTCTATCGGGAAGAAATCCAGCGTATCCGTATCATCCGCCTTCTTGCAGGATAATAATACAAAGAAAGAAAAAGAAATGATAACTAGAATGTAATTTTTCATATTGAATCAGTAAATGATTGATGCAAATATAAAAAAAAGCCTCAAAACGAGGCTTTTTTTTTATTTGCTTTTATCAGGGGCTTGCGGTATTTCGGGTAAGCCTTTATAGTCTTTTAGTTCTTCCAGTATTACTTCGATAGCTTTGTTTAATTGCTCATCCTCGCCGGCAAATTCTTTGGCAGGATCGTTGTCAATTACAATATCCGGATCAACACCGTAGCCTTCAATAATCCAGCCTTCGCCCTCAGAAGAGTAGGAGGCGTATTCGGGTTTTCGCATATCTGCGCCATCAACAAAAGGTAAAGAGCCGCGGATTCCAACAACTCCACCCCAAGTTCTTACGCCAATAACTTTCCCTAGCTTGTGTTTTTTGAATGAGTAAGGGAAAAGATCGCCGTCAGAAGCAGAATAATTGTTAACCAATAAAACCACCGGTCCCAACATCATCTGACGTGGAGTTTGGCTGGGTTCTGTAACATTCCTTGCCATGTTTGCGCGGGTAACTTCTCTTCGCAATCGTTCGATAAGCATAGGAGAAACATTGCCACCACCATTGCCTCTATCGTCAATAATTAAGGCTTTTTTGCCTAATTGCGGATAAAAATGCTTCATAAATTCATTTAATCCTGTGGCACCCATGTCTGGAACATGGATATAACCAACTTCTCCGTTTGTTGCTTCTTCCACTTTCTTAATATTTGTCTGTACCCAATTGTAATAATACAAATCCGCTTCATCGGCTATCGTTTTTACTAAAACATTTTTGCTGCCTTTAGCATCCGCTTTGCTGTTAACGCTTAATTCAATGGTAGCATTTGCTTTTCCA
>CAZJZP010000254.1:0-3215 GCA_964550505.1 uncultured Prolixibacteraceae bacterium
ATGCTTTTTAGGATTATAGTATCTGTAACCAATATTCAGTAAAGGGTAAAAATCAAATTTAGCAAATAAATTCTTATTATACATTGACATTGAAGCGTCAATACTTGAAATCCGTGCAAACACCCCAAAATCTGCTTCAAAATAATGTTTTTTTCTCCCAAATAAATATGCCCAATTGAGCATAATTAAATCTCCGTCATCTCCCCACTCCGCGTATTTTCCATAAGCAATTCTAGCGTTAATTAATGCTTTTTCAAAATGAAAAATTTGCCGTTCATAGGAAATATTTGCATGCACCATTAGTCCTGCATAACCAACACCGACAAACAGGGTGTTTTTTTGTTCTTGCCTTAAAAGACTGTCATTTTCTAGTCTTGTTTGCGCCCTCCCCTGAACAACAAGGATAATTAAAATATATAGTAATGTCTGTTTCATTTGTGGCTGCGAAAATAAGCTATTTTTTAAAAGAAAATTAGTTTGATAGCGGAAACAATAACAGCAAGAATTAATATCCACCGCACAAATACGACTCCTTTTTTTAGCGCTAATCCAGCAGCAATCCATGCTCCGCCAACATTTCCTATAGCCAAGACCAAGCCATAATACCAATCAATTTGATCGTTAACATAAAAAATATAGATAACAATAGGAGAATACAGCACAATAATTAGCAGTTTCAGTGCATTGGCTCGTATTAAATCATAATTTGCACCAAGAACCAAACTGCAAAGAATAAGGATTCCTGTACTTAATTGAATAAAACCACCATAAAATCCGATAAAAAAGAAAGCGATATAATTCCATAAACGAATATTGGTATCCAAATTCTCCGTTTTAAACTCTTTTTTCCATTTTTTGGGATTAAGAAAGACAGAAAAAAGCATCACAATAAGCAATACCCCAATAATTTTCTCCATATTTTCCGCACTGATTTGCGTGGCAAGCAATGCTCCTAAAATAGCACCACAAGTAGCAATAATGGAAAGATACAATCCCTTTTTTTTGTCCAAGACTTTTTTTTGCTGAAATTTTACAAGACCGACAATACTTTGAAGAAAGACAGCAATTCTGTTTGTTCCGTTAGCAACATTGGCTGGAAGACCTAAGAAAATCAGTAAAGGTAAGGTAATTAAGGAACCACTTCCGGCAAGGGTATTGATAAAACCGGCAAATAATCCGGCAAGAATTAATAATCCGATAGTAGTTAGTTCCATAATATTTGGTAAAAATACAATAAAAATGTGTAGATTTATCCCCCAAAAACAGGAAATATGCTTTTTATTGGAATTGCCGGCGGTTCTGGCTCGGGGAAAACAACAGTTGTAAATAAGATTATTGGAAGCTTGCCAAATGCTTCTGTATCTGTTATTTCGCAGGATGCGTATTATAAAGATAACGGTCATCTTTCTGCGGAAGAAAGAGCAAAAATCAATTTTGACCATCCTTCTTCTATTGAATTTGAACTTTTAATCAGGCATTTGGATATGCTGAAGGAAGGGAAGGAAATCCCAATGCCGATTTATTCTTATTTAACCTGTGCGCGAGCAAAGGAATCTATTCCTATTATTCCCAAAAAAGTGGTTATTGTAGAAGGAATCTTGATTTTTACGCATGCACAGCTACGAAAACGCCTGGGAATTAAGGTTTTTGTGGATGCAATGCCCGACGACAGACTAATGCGGATTATTTACCGCGATATTGAAGAAAGAGGTCGCTCTTTTAAAGAAGTGCTGGAGCATTACCAAAAATTCGTTAAACCTATGCACGAGCAATTTATTGAGCCGAGTAAGAAATTCGCTGATATTATTGTTCCGCAAGGTGGAGAAAATCAGGTGGCGATTGACGTAATGTCTTCCATTATCAAAAGTAGAATAGGCTAATGCCGGTTTATGCGCTGGAAGAAGATTTGGTTTTCCCGCATCCTTCAGAAGCAGAAGAGGATGGTTTGCTTGCTGTGGGCGGAGATTTAAGTGCCGAACGACTGCTATTAGCTTATGCCAACGGCATTTTCCCTTGGTATGCTGACGATACCCCAATTTTATGGTGGTCGCCAAATCCCCGTATGCTTTTGTTTCCACAAGATTTTATCTTACGAAAAAGCCTTAAACAGAAAATCAATAATGCAAAATTTCAGTTGCGCTGCGACACCGCTTTTGAGCAAGTGATAACAGAATGCAGCCAAATAAAACGCAAGGAAGAAGAAGGAACATGGATTACGGATGAAATGCAGCAAGCCTATGTGCAATTGCATAAACTGGGATTTGCACATTCCGTTGAGGTTTTTGAAGGTAATAATTTAGTTGGTGGGTTATACGGTGTTTCTCTGGGAGCAGCTTTTTTTGGTGAATCTATGTTTAGCAAAGCGACGGATAGCTCCAAAATTGCATTGTATTATTTATGTCGTTTTTGCATACACTATGGATTTGAATTTATTGATTGTCAGATGTACACCGAGCATTTATCGCGTATGGGAGCAAAAGAAATCCCACAAGAGGATTTTCTACAATTTCTTGCGCAAGCCATGGAAAAAAAGACAAAAAAAGGAGCATGGACAAAGCTGTTTGAAGATTTTATTGAGCTATAGTGAAAGAGGGATAATCCAACGACTAACAAAGCGTTTTTGCTTGCTGAATTTTCATCAAAATTAAAAAAGAAATTGCTAATTTTGAAATGAATTATAAATACATTGGTGTTTTTTTAATAATAATGCTAAACATGAATAAACACAAATCAAATTTCATTTTATACTTTTTTTTCTTCTTTATAATATCCTATAATGAAGCAGGTGCACAATTCTCGTTTGATGATATTTACAAATTAAATAAAGCAGAAACGCATGGTTTTAGAGAAGAAGCTAAGAAAAACAAAATTCAAAATTTAAGAATTGAAATATATAAAATTAAATCAAAAAAGAAAGAAAAATTAATTCAGTATGAAGAAAAGTTTTACAATGAAAATGGCTTATTGGTTCACCATATGCAAGTAGTACAGAACCATCTGTTGTTTTCAAATACATATATTTACAATGATACAACCCTAAAGTCTATGATATATTCCGAAGGATTGCACAGAATCTTTAACTATCAATACACTTATGATACATCAGGAAAGCTTAAGAATATTAAGATTAAACGGAATGGCTATTTATATGATAACATACATCATTAGCGGGCAATTAAAACCCACTGATTTTTAATTGTTTAAAATTTTGTTCT
>CAZJZP010000255.1:0-3200 GCA_964550505.1 uncultured Prolixibacteraceae bacterium
AAAAGAATTTCAGCTTTGTTTTCCTGAACAACTTCCAGCGTATATTCAAACAAGTCGGTATCATCAGTTTTCAGGTGGATAATTGCATTTTTCTGGAGTATTTTTGCATATCTCCTAAGAAATTGAGGTGAAGTCAAGCGTTTTTTTGCTTTTGACTGTCTTGGTTGCGGATCAGGGTGGGTAATCCATATTTCTGCCACTTCCTTGGGAGCAAAAAAATGCTCTAGCAACTCCACCCAACTTCGAATAAAAGCTACATTCTGTAGATTCTCCTCAATTGCAATCTTACAACCTTTCCACGTTCTGGCTCCTTTAATATCTATTCCTACAAAATTCCTTTCAGGATATTTTCTAGCTAAGGCGATGGTATATTCTCCCTTCCCACAACCTAATTCTAAGCAAATAGGATTCTTGTTTTTAAAATAATCTGTATTCCACTTTCCTTTGAGCGGAAAGCCAGCAATTACTTCAGGATATGTTGGCTGAAAGTAATTATCAAAACTTTTACTTTCTTCAAACCGCCTTAATTTTTTCTTTGTTCCCACTATTCCACTTCGTTTAATACTCTAAAATCCACGCTTCTTTATTGTCGTTTTGTTTAATTTTTACCAATTCCTGTTCTGCTTCTGCCTCGGTTTTCCAGCCACCATAAGTAACTCGATGTAAAGAGCCTGATTTATCCAGAATAAATGCAGAATAGCCTTTATCCTGCAATTGTTTTACATAGTTTTGAGCATTCTGCTGCTTTGAAAAACCGCCGCCAATAATATAAAACATTCCTTTTACGGCTTGACCTTTATAGTTTTGGACAGTTGAATTATTTGTTGGTAATTCTTCTTGGATTTCCACGTCTTCTTCTATTGCTGTTGTATCAGTTTGCGAAACAGAATCGGGAATTTCAATAGCTGTTGAATCAACAACTGTATTATCTGTACTGTCTTTTACAACAATGATTTTACTTTCATCCTTAGAGAATAATAATTGTATTTTCTCTATTCCATTTTGGTAAAAATTAGTAAACATATCTGGTTTCAAATAATACCAAGCCGCGTTTGCAAGACCTATCAATATGACAATAATCAAAAGCCATAAAAACCCACGCCTACGCTTTTTGCGTTTTTTAGGTTTTGCTATTTTTTCTGTCTTTGCTTCCTTTTGTTTTTTTGGCTTTTTTGATTTCTTTTCTTTCTTAAGTTTCTTTTTGTCTGTCTTTTTAGTTTGATCTTCTTTTTCCTTTTTTGAAGGAATTACTGCTGGAGAAACAAATTCTTCTTTTCCAAAAGCGTCAGGGTGAAAGACTGTTTCTTCATTGGCTTTAAAGACAAGATTTCCTGCTGCATCAGCAGAAAATCTTCCAATTTTTTCTAAGCTAAACTGTCCATCTTTTGCAACAGCTTCTTTTAGTTGGGAAACAAAAGCGGTAATACTATTCCTTGCTTCATCCAAGCTAATTCCTTGTTTTTCAACAATGGTTTGTGCCAAAATTTCATCTTGTGCATTTTCATCAAAAACAAAACGAATTTCTTTATTTGCAGGTTTAAAACTATGTGTAACAGGATGAATACTAGGTGGAAGTTTTGATGTGCTGAATATTCCTAATTGAGGAATTATTAATTCGTCCTGCCTAACAAGCAAATAAAAAATAAATTTTTCGAGCATAATATATTAGTTTTAAAATAGCTGTTTTTTTATTTTCTCTAAATCTTCTTTACAATCAATAGAAATACTTTCAAAATCTGTAAGAGCCACTTGAATGTTGTATCCGTTTTCTAACCATCGCAACTGCTCTAAGGATTCTGCTTTTTCCAAAAGAGAAGGAGGTAGTTTGGCTATTTCTTTCAGTATTTCTTTTTTGTAAGCATACATTCCAATATGTTTGTAATAATACAAATTATCTGACTTGATTTGCTCCTTATTTCTAATGTATGGTATCGGATACCTGCTGAAATACAGAGCCTTATTCCCTTTGCTTAAAACAACTTTAATGCTATTAGGGTCTTTTAAAGCATCATTTGCTAGTTGTTTTTTTACCAATGTTGCAATCTCTGTTTCTGCATTGTCAAAACAAGCAATTACTAATTCAATTTGTTTTGGCTGAATAAAAGGTTCATCACCTTGAATATTGACGCAAATGTCGATGCTTGTTTTCTCCATATCTTCGACGATATCGACGGCTTCATTACATCGATCTGTCCCGCTGGGATGCTTTTCACTGGTCATCACAACCTTACCTCCAAAAGCTTGCACAGTATTGAATATTCGCATATCATCAGTAGCAACATAGCAGAAATCCAATGCATTCGTCTTGATACATTGTTCGTAAACCCGTTGAATCATAGTTTTGCCCTGAATATCCACCAAGGGTTTACCAGGGAAACGACTGGAAGCATAACGAGCAGGAATAATGCCAAGTCTATTTTTTTTCATCTTCTAAAATAATCCGTGCATTTCAGCATTGATCTTTTCAATGATAACACCTAAATCTTCGGGTTTATCTCTAAAATTAAGGTCATCAACATTGATAATTAAGAGTTTGCCGTTGTTGTAATTCTCAATCCAGTTTTCGTATCTTTCGTTAAGACTTTTGAGGTAATCCAAGCGAATAGAGTTTTCGTATTCTCTGCCTCTTTGTTGGATTTGCTGAACAAGAGTTGGCACAGAAGCTTTTAAATAAATTAACAAGTCTGGAGCTTTAATAAAAGAAGCCATTAACTCAAACAAGGAGCTGTAATTATCGAAATCTCGACTATTCATCAAGCCCATTTCATGCAAATTGGGTGCAAAAATGTATGCATCTTCATAAATTGTTCTATCCTGAATTACTTTTTTATTCTCCTTGTGAATTTGAACAATTTGTCTAAATCTGCTATTTAGAAAATAGACTTGAAGATTAAAAGACCATCGTTGCATGTCTTCATAAAAACTGTGCAAATACGGATTTGTATCTACATCCTCGTAATGGGCTTCCCATTTAAAATGCTTAGATAAAAGCCCTGTTAGGGTTGTTTTTCCTGAACCGATATTTCCTGCAATTGCTATATGCATATTCGTATTCTTTTGATTTGTATATTATTGCTTAATAATTTTGAGTTTTTTCTGCCCGTAAAGATAAATAAAAGATGTTCCAAAACTAATACATTTCGGATTAAAATTTGAAAAATCCAAGATTTCTTTTTCAAGACTAAGCATATTATATCTTA
>CAZJZP010000256.1:0-3157 GCA_964550505.1 uncultured Prolixibacteraceae bacterium
AAATGATGCGCTTCCATCTGTATAAACTTTTGCTTCGTAAGCCTCAGAATAAAGAATAGAACCCAATGAAGATGATAAGTCCATTCTACATCCAAATGTAAGAGAGAAAAAGTCTTTAATAATCCTTTTATGATAATAACCAAAGCCTAATCCAATCAATCCTGCTTTGGTTTTTTCAGGAACAGAACTGCTAATGTCTCGGGAAAGGTCTGTTTCGAAAACTTCTCTGGTATTATCCGTAATATTAGCATAGAAAAGAGAAAATCGCATAAAATCTCCAACCGGAGCTACATTATCGCTAACATAGATGTTGCAACCAATATCATATGTCATAGATTTTATATCATGGAATTCTTCAACATCATAACTATCCAAAAATGAGTTATTATTCTCTATATAATAAAAATTCTTTTTAGGAGAAACAGCATGTGAAAGCTTTAATGATAACTCCACTCTTTCGCTAACAACATAGTCGAAAATTAGTGCATTAGATGAGTATAAATAACTAATCCCTTCCTCGGGCGAGTAAACATCCACATCAATCAAATCAACTAATAAATAATTGGGATATAAAGAGAATTCATAAGAAATATTCATTCGCTTTCCTAAATACCCAGGAACTTGGCTTTGTGCGTATGGAGAACAAAGCACTAACAATATTATACACAATCCTTGTATTCGCTTTTTCATCATTTCACCTTATTTATTTTTATATTTAAACATCGTACTGTGGATTTTCGACTTAATCTTATCATCTCTATATTTTGAATTCATGGAGTGTTTGGTGTAATCTACGGTATATCCTTTTTCAATATCCAGTAAAACCAATATTAATTCTGATTTTTTGCTCGCCGTAAAAGCCTTATAAAGAAAATAAGGAGAAAGAGGAAGTATTAAAGCAGCATAACAGCAATTCATGTAAGCGTCCATCTCATCTCTCGATTTTACCTCAACAGCTAAGGGCCATAACATATATTTAGTATCAGAATAATCTATTACTTTTTGTAAGTACTGAGATTGAAAACTAATAATATAGTCGTCTTCATCAATTTCATGTGAGGATAATTCATATATCCATGCATAAATACTTTTGTGTATATTATACAATTCTGTTTCATCTTCATTAATTTGCTCTGTCGAAACCAAAGATGTATTTATATTATTCCGTTCAGCAATTGAAATAATATCTTGTGTAAACTTATCTTTTATTTTCTCGGTTTTCTCGTATTCGATTACGCTATTTTTATAATTACGTAAGTCAACAGAAACAAAAAAGGGATCAAAGAGCATTATACTATTAATATCATCTGGAATATCCTGCTCTTTACTTTGTTTTTTCGATTTCTTATCTTGTTTTTCTTTATCCATTTTTTCTTTATGGGCAAGGTATTTATCTTCCCAATGTTCAAAAGCTTCCATAAACTCTTTATCTTGAACTATATCTACAAAAGCATATTTGTAATCAAAATTACTTTCTTGATTTGCAGATATTCTAGAATACTTGTTGTCATTTTCAATTGCTGCGGTATCATTAGCAAGCTCTATTCGTTTTTCTCTGCTAAACATCTGATATTTAATATCATATTCATATACTAATTCTCTTACAATATCATTAAAAATATCATCAATAAAATCATTTTCCGGCTGTGCTTTTTTAAGTTCATAGGCTTTTCGCAAGGCAATAATTCCTAATTCCTCTTTGGATACTTTATTGAAAAAATAGGATAATTGCTGGGATGCTCCTTCCATTTTTCTATAATAAGTAACTACAGCTGAAGTATTTCTATCTGTTTTATACTTCATTACCGCATACTCTGCATATAATATTGCTTTGTGAATAAAAATATTATTTGGATAGTACTTCTGCATGATAAATGCATTGTAAAACACATTTACATAATCACAAGCAAGAAGCTGAGAATTTATCATTTCAAAGCGGGCAATATCTCTGATTCTGTTAAAACGTTCTTCGGATAACATAAAACTTTTACCAGCATTAAATTCTTCATCCGAAACAAATGAAAGCAGTTTCATTTTTCTTTCATCGCAAGCAGGATGGGTGCTTTTATCTTCGTCATAATCTTCATTAATAGCAATTGGATTTATCCTATCGCTATCCAAAAAATAGCCTGATTTAACAGTAAAATACTCATTATCAAAATAATCCGTTGGAAATTCTATTTCATCTATAGGTAAATAAGAGTATTTTAATATATCAAAAGCTATTTGCAAGGCTTTGGGAGAATAGCCGGCAGGTAGATAAATTTCCTTAAAAGCATATTGGTCTGCTTCCCTTTCAATATCACGAGATCTGCTATTTTTCCTCAACAAATAATCATCATCTTGAACAAAACCAAATTTTGATTTTTCTGCTTTATCTTCTTTAAAAGAGGTAATACTATGTTTTTTTACATAATGAGCGATTTCATGCGCAATAAAAAATGCTAATTCTGCTTCATTTGTAAGTTGTGCAATTAAACCAACATTCACAATAATAACACCTTCATCTGTCGCGTAAGCATTTACTGCTGGGGAAAACGAAGCATATATTCGTATTTCATTCAGTAATTCAGGGAAAGTATTTTCCAGTAATTTCTTTGCAACATCATTTAGGTATTCAGTAACCGAATCACCAAAAAATATTTGTCCGCTATGCATCATTTGATTAATATGATATTGCTGACTAATCAGAAATTCTTCCTCAATTTTCTCTTCTTTACTCATGGGTTTTGTAGAAACTCCTTTATTAACCTTCTGATTATGCTCATTTAGTTTATCTTCAATCGTTTTTCTGAAATCTAATGGAACATCACCGCTAACCTGAATAGGGTAATAATCATTTTGTGTTAAAACCTGAGCTGGAAGAGAGTTATATACGCAAAAAAGAAAAGCTAAGGCAAAAAAGAGGTGCAACTGCTTTTTCATAATGTAAAGATTAAGATTTAATTGTAAAGCAAATATATGATAAATATTCAAATATGCAATTCGACTTTTTTTTGTTATAAGAAGATTTATTATCACTAAATCCTTAAGAGCTTATAAGGTTTGGGCTAATTCTTTCGTAGCCAATATTTTTCATATAGTTGATTTTAAGGGGTTTATCCTTTTTTTCCCAGAATAAAGCACAGCCTTTGCGAAGGGTAAATCAATCCCCGTA
>CAZJZP010000257.1:0-3156 GCA_964550505.1 uncultured Prolixibacteraceae bacterium
AGAAGTTTCTCTTCTTCTGGCACTGAGGATTGTGCATATTGATTCAGTACGTCCTCAACATGAATACATTTATCGCTCAGGCTATTTATTTCACTGGTTTTTTCCTTAGCCTCATCAATTAATGCTGCATTAACCGCATCTACAACATCCGTAAAATATTTATCCAGCAATAACTCATCGGGTCCGGCAGAAACTCGCTCATTGGCAACACTATATAAATCGTAAGCCGCTTTAGATTTAAGTGCAGTTTCTGAATACACACGATTCATTTGTTGGTATTCTTTGATTAAATTTTCTTTCTCCTGAATACTGTTGGTGGTATCAATAGCTGCACGAAGTTCTTGAATATTTTTTTCTATTGTTTTTGTTTTCTCCAAATAATAATCAGCGCTTAATAAAAGAGCTGTTATTTGGTCTTCATTCTGTTGTTGAAGACTGTCTAATAGATTGATTGCCTCTACTGCTTCGATAATGATAGCTTGTTGCTCATTAGTATAATCTTCATAGACTAATTCTTCAGGCCAATTATTGGGTATTAATTCTTGAATCGTATCAGATGGTATTGTTGTATTTGCTAAAGCAGTATCTGCTTCAGCTGTGATGGAGTGATTTAATTCGTATTCTTGATTGATCTCATTCATTAAATCCTTCACATTAGCCAAATCACTGGAAGCAGTATGTAATTTTTTATCATCAGCTTCAGCAAAGAGTTGTTCTGCTTGCTGTTCTTTTTCACGCGCCTGCTGCTCTAGAGAAAAAACCTCTTTGATAAGCTTATCCTTTTGAGGATTATCTTCTTCCATAGCAGCGTGTTCTTTTCGGAGTTCTTGGGCTTTATCTCTTAACTCATCCACCTCTTCCATCATATAATTTGCAAGATATTCTTCTGCCGGAATACTATAATCCTCATCAGATTCAATATACTTCGTCAGCATCGTCTCCATGAGGCTATAATTCTTTTCTTCGTAAGTTTTAATATTTTCCAAAAAATCAATAAGCAAAACCAAAGAAGAATCGATTTGACGGGAACTTGCCAACTGTTGAATATAACCCGCTTTGCTAAGCAATTGATCTAATTCAAATTCTCTCTCGCTTATGGTTTTTTGAAAATCATCAGTCATTAAATCAAGTAAAGCAATTTCTTCATTCAAAGCAGCATTATTGGTAGCTGATTCTGCTTGATTTTTCTTTTTCCCCAACAATTCATAGGTCGCATCACGTTTGGCTTTTGCATAATTAAGGGATTGTCGGGCACTGTCAATTTCATTAAAGGTACGTTCTACAACACCATCTTTGTCAATGTTTCTAGGGATTTTGTATTGCTTTAATTTATATTCATCCACATATATTTTTTGCTCGAAATCTTCTTCCTTAGCATTCACATCAAGTTTCGATTTTTGTTTGATTAAGGCAATTGATTTTAAATAGTTTGTGTCGCTCTGTAGTTCATTTACATTGAGTGCTTCGAGAGAAAAATCTATATCATAAACTTCTCTCGGGCGTCGGTCAATACGTACTTTATACACCGTCATTAAGCCTTCCATACTTTCTCTATTGGAGGAGAAAAATGCAAATTGCTCGTTTTTATCCGTTACAAATAAGATATCATCAAAGGGAGTATTAATTGCAAAGTCCACATTTTTGGGTTCTGTCCATTTTCCTGAAGTACTATCGAAAACAGATTTAAAAATATCATAGCCTCCCATTGAATTATGACCTTTAGACGAGAAATACAATGTTTTTCCATCGGGCAAAAGATAGGGATAGTCTTCGTCATAGCTTGTATTAACAGCATCACTCAAGCGGATTGCTTCGCCCCAATTATTATTATCATCTTTAACAGCATAATAAATATCCCTGCTATTGTTTTTATCATCTCCATAACTGGAGAAAAATACGATATTGTGTTTATCAGATAAAAAAACGATGCTATTGTCGTTTTTTTTCTTGTCAATTTTTGTTTTGAAAATTATCGGTTTATACAATAACTTTCCTCCAAAATCATTAAATGCATAGGACCGATAAAAATTTCGTTTATCAACTTCTATTTTATTGAAAACATAAATATCTTTTATTTCTCCTAGAAGATCCAAGCCGTTTTTTGCCATTTCTATTAATCGTTCCACTCCAATTTCAAGCTCCATCTTACTCATAGTCTTTTCTGGCGTGCGTTTTTGGAACTCAGAATAATAATCCATTGCTTCGATAAACATATAATTCAAATGATAAGCCATGCCCATATAGTAATAATAAAGATAGCTATCATTTGCTTCAAATTGATTTGCTTTAGCTTTTTGCAGATAACGAATAGGAGCTTCCGTATCTCTTCTATCCGCAAAAAGATATGAAACTCCAAAACGATAATTCAGAAAAGGACTTTCTCTATCCAAACTTAACAAATGGGAATATTCCTCCATTGCTTTGGGATAATCCTTTTCTTGAAAATACGCATCAGCTTGTGCCAGGGCTTTTTTCTCTACCTTATCTCCTAAATATTGAGCATAAAGATTTCCATTTAGCAGAAAACTCATTCCTACTAATAACAAAAATAATAATATCCCTTTTCTTTTGTTCAAACTATGTGTTTTAACGATAATTATGCTAAATAGTTACTATAAATACTAGCATAATAAATCACAGTACAATGCATTCTAAAATTGGTTTAAAAATCGTTTATAAAACTACAAAAAAATACAATATTTCTATCTGTAAAACTACAAAGCGTTTTTTTGCAATACTATTTCATGTTAAAGCTAGTTAAAATATCCTTAAAAAAGCATGCTTAATGTATTTTTTTTATACTTTTGCAGGAAACTAAAAAACAACAGATAACAATGAAAAAAATCTTAAGCTTAGCTTTTATTATTGCTTTACTAACATTAAGCAGTATTGACGCACACGCACAGAAGCCTTTTAAAGGCATTTTAACTTATACTATAAGTTATTCAGGAGAAATTACACCAGCAGAAATTGCGCAACAACCCACAGTGATGACATTGTATCTTCTCGACAATAAATCAAAAACTGAAATTATTCAAGGTGGTGGAATGGTTATTATTCATCAAATTTTGAATGCAAATACAGGGATGGCTTATTCTTTATTTGCCATAGAATCAATGGGGATGAAGTTTTATGTTAAAACTACAAAAGAACAAT
>CAZJZP010000258.1:0-3149 GCA_964550505.1 uncultured Prolixibacteraceae bacterium
CGCACTTTTGCTTTGTCAAGTAGATTGTTTTTTGCACGAATTTGCTCCGTAGGAGTATAACTTTTGTAAAAAAAACTACCAAATGAAAAACTTGCTCCAGAGGAGCAAAACAATAAAAATAATATTGAGGCTTGATTCCCAGCTCTTTATTGCAGAATTACTTAAAAACTGACGGTGACATATTGTACATTATTTATTACCACTAAGCTCCATTTAGCATTAATGTTATAAAGTGAATAGCTAAAAGTAAGCGGATTTTTTCTTCCTCTAAAGATGAAAATCTAGCTTTTTCTAATATTATAACTACGGCTGAGGGTGTAATATCCTTAGAATTACATACACTATTCATATATTCATTAACCCAAGGCGCAGAATCGTCAATTCCTTCTATAAATTCACAATACCAACCATCAAAATTTACACAATAATTAGAACCACCATCATAGTATATAACATCCCAAATAGAATCACCTAATTGTGAATTTACTAACTTTGAAATACTGTCTATAAATATTATTTGAGGATATTTCTCATTACTTTCTACAATTAGTTGTTTTAGGGGGTCTATTGATTTATCATGGTATTTATCTTGAAGTAGTTTTTCAAATTTAACAAGAAACTCTTTTCTTAAAGACTTATCCGCTAAAGTGTTTTTGTTGCTTTTGTTTAGACAAGATTGCAATAAGAAAAAAGCTAATAATGTCATTATAATTTTCATATTTATTAATAATTTTACCCAGGACAAATAACTTTTCGTTTTATGTTAGAAGGAAGATGTGCCAGTATTTCATAGTTTAACATATCAACATTATTACTAAAAGCACTGACCTTAATTTCAAGATCTCCTTGCTTTCCAATAATAACAACCTTGTCCCCAATTTCAGCATCTGCTATATTGCTGATATCTGCGATAACCATATTCATATTTACAACTCCAATAACGCTGCAACGCTGACCTCTAATTATCAACCTTCCTTTATTGCTCAGCGAGCGACTATATCCCAAAGAGTATCCAACAGGAATCAAGGCTGTTTTGATATCTGTTTGCGCAAGATAGGAAACGCCATATCCAATAAATTCCCCAGTTTTTACTTCTTTTATTGACATTATTTGACTTTCCCATCCTAAAATCCGATCGAGCGGATCCATTTTGCTTTTTTTATTACTAATATAATGAATAAACGTTTCTGCACTAGACCAAAAACCATATTGCATAATACCCACTCGTACTAAATCCATGCGTGTTTTCGGATATACAAAAGCGGCTGCTGAATTAGCAATATGTCGGTATTGAGGCTCTAGCTCATGGGATTGCAACAACTTCAGCATTCTATTATATCTTTTTATTTGTTTTTGAATCCGAAGATGGTTGGAAATGCTTTCTGCCCCGGCTAAATGCGTACAAAAACCCGAGATTTCAAAGTGTTCTTCGTTTTTTTTAATAAGATTTATCGCTTCGCATAATTCATCCATATTCAGTCCTGATCGATTCATGCCGCTTTCTACTTCGAGGTGAATTCTTGCCTTTTTCCCTAGTCTTTTTGCATAAAACAAGGCTTTTTTTAGTCGATGAAGATGAAAGATATAAAAACTGATTTTTTTATCGATTGCTTCGGCAATATCGCCATTGCTAACCCAACCCATAACCATAATATCAACTTCCACTGTTGCAGCCTTATGCACTCGCTTGGCTTCTTTAAAATCAAAAACAGAAAAATGATCCACGCCTTCTTCTATCAACAGAGGAACCATTAATTCTATTCCATGTCCATAAGCATTTGCTTTGACGACAGAGGAAATTTTCACCTTTTGTCCCAATTTGCGTTTTAGAAATCGGATATTATTACTTAAAGACTTTTTATTTAATGTAATTGTACTTGTTTCGCTCATTATTCTTTGTTCTGAATGATTTGATAAATAGAATAAAATAAATTGACTCCCGTTTCAATAATATCATCAGGGAAATCATAATCTGGATTATGTAATGAAGCTTGCTTTTCCCCTGCACCCAAACCAAAAAGACAGGCTTTGTGTTCTTGCGCAAAATAGGCAAAATCTTCCGACCAATTAAAAGGACTTTCTCTGTAAACTGGCGTAAGTTTATTTTCTTTTACGGCCTCTTCTAACACTTCAACACAGTCATCGTCATTGATGCAAGCAGGAAAATCTTCGGAATAACGAATGCTATATTGTAGCTTTTCATCATGACAAATAGCGGAAATCTCATCTTCCATTATACGACTGAGTTTTTCCATGTCTTGATTTTGATAAGAACGCAGCGTAAAGCGCATTTCAGCATATCCAGGACTCGTTCCAAAAGCAATTTCTCCTAGTAGAATATGAATAATACTTAGAAAACAAAGGTCCATAAATAAATCTTTGCTTGTGTTGAGCCTTTCTGTGTGCTTAATAATTTTTGCAATAGCAGAAGCGGGACTAATTCCGTTTTCCGGTTCGGCTGCATGTGCAGTCTTTCCTTCCATAACAAGCGTCATTCCTTTTGAAGCAGCAGCAAAACTACCTCTTTTCATTACAATACTGTCTTTTGCAATTCCAGGAATATTATGTAAGGCAAAAAAATAATCCGCATTTAATTCGGAGAAATTAGGATGCAGCACAACATCTCTCGCTCCTTGCTCAACTTCTTCTGCTGCTTGAAATAAAAAAGCAACACTTCCTTTTTTCGGACGATTTTCAGCAATTTTTACGGCTAAGGCAACTAAAATAGCCATATGTCCATCGTGTCCGCACAAATGAGCAACGCCATTGTTTTCAGAACGATATTCTAAGTTTGAGCTTTCAGGAATTGCCAACGCATCTAACTCTGCTCTGAAAACAATATTTTTGCCTTTTTCTTTTCCGTCAAAAACAAAGGCTCTACTTGTTTTTCCTAAAGAAATATGGCGATCAGGCTTTAAATCCATCATAAAATCTGTAATGTATTCCGCGGTTTTAAATTCCTTATTGGATAATTCCGGAAAACGATGGATATGCTGACGGATTGCTATTATCTTATTTTTTTCTTGCATTTTTTGTAAAAGAGTTAACAATTAAATAGCTTAAGAATGAAACTGAAATGCCAAAGATATTGGCATCTAAGTTAAAAGGCAAATTTATTTTAGCAAGAATTAAGCTGATTGTTGTCGTTC
>CAZJZP010000259.1:0-3146 GCA_964550505.1 uncultured Prolixibacteraceae bacterium
GAGTTTTCCATGCAGATTTAAGCTGTGGTTTTCCAAAAAACTTGTATTTTTATCCATTAATAAAATTTTTGTAAAAATAACGAAAACAAAAAAAATGGCAAGTTTTATTGTGCTTGAAGGTCTGGACGGAAGTGGGAAATCTACTCAAGTCAAACGTTTACGTAATTATTTTAAGATGCATGATATCGCTTACGATTTTATTCATTTTCCGAGAATGGACGAACGTTCTCCCTTCTTCGGAGAATTAATTGCCCGTTTTTTACGTGGTGAATTTGGCGATGCTGCTACGGTTGACCCTTATCTTGTTGCTATGCTTTATGCAGGAGATAGAGAACATGCTGCAGCATCAATTCGGAATGCTTTGAAAGAAAATAAAGTGGTTCTCGTTGATCGATATGTTATTTCTAATATCGCCTTTCAATGTGCGAAAATTTCCGATAAAAAAGCATCAAAAAAACTCCAAAAATGGATTATTGATTTGGAATATGGATACTATGGAATTCCAAAACCCGATTTAAGCATTTTCTTACATGTACCTTTTTCTTTTGTAAAAAAGCAATTAAGCCAAAACAGAAATGGCAATGACAGAGATTATCTGAAAGGGGCAACAGATATTCACGAACAAGATTTAAACTTTCAGCAAAAAGTAGAAAACAAATACTTAGAAGTTGCTGAAGAACTGGATGTTAAAATTATTGATTGTAGGAAAACCAAAACAGAAATCTTGGATGAAGAAAATATTCATCAAAAAATAATACATACTCTTAGCGAGAATAGTATTATTTAATTATTTTTGTGGGAATTAATTATTTTGTTTAATTACTTGCTAATGTAGCAAGAGATAAAAATATAATACAATGAAAATATTACGCTTAATTAGTCGATTGTTAATAGGAATAGTATTTATCTTTTCAGGATTTGTCAAAGCTATTGATCCTTTGGGTTCGAAATATAAGTTTATCGATTATTTTGACGCTTTGGGATTAGGCTTTATGGAAGATTTTGCCTTAGCTTTTGCCATTATAATGTGCGCTGCAGAATTTTTAATTGGTGTTGCCTTGCTACTTGGAATATGGATGCGCTTCAGTTCCTGGTTGGCGATGATTTTTATGGCTTTTTTCACTCCATTAACATTGTGGTTGGCAGTCGCTAATCCGGTTGCTGATTGCGGTTGTTTTGGCGATGCAATTATTTTAACGAATTGGGAAACATTTTTTAAGAATTTAATAATAGATGTTTTCGTAGTTATTATTTTTATTGAGCGAAAAAAATTCCCCAAAATTTTCAAAGCAAGAATGGAGTGGGCAATAGCTATTGCTTTTTCTGTTCTTATCGTTGGTTTATCAATCCATGCCTTACGCCATTTACCAATTATTGATTTTAGAGCCTGGAAAGTAGGTTCACAAATGGCTCCCGAAGAAGTCGCAGCTCCAAAAGCCTATGTTATTTATAGAAATATCGAAACTGGCGAAGAAGAAGAGTATCCCTCTGATAATTATCCCTGGAATGATAGTATTTGGATGGCTAATCATGAATTTGTTGATTCACGTGTCGAGGAACCCGAAAATGCAGAAAATCTTCTTCGAATAGAAGATTTCTATGGCGAAGATGTTAGCAGTACGCTCTTTTCTAAAGAAAAATCCTATCAATTTATGGTAGTTTCTTATTATCTGGATGAAGCATCAGAAAAAGGATTGGATAGAATTGTAGAGTTCTACAAATCACTAAGTGGAAAAGAAGTGGAATTCTTTATCGTAACGGGTTCATTATCCGAAGATATTGAAGCTTTTTATGAAGAACATGATATCTTTATTGATACGTATATCGCCGATGAAATTGCATTGAAAACAGTTATTCGTGCAAATCCTGGAATACTCTTGCTTAATCAGGGAGTGATACTTGCCAAATGGAATTATAGGGATTTACCTGATTATGAGGATATTGATAAAGAAGCTTTAAGTAAAAAATACATTAAATAGATAAGATTTCTATGCTCCGCTTTTTTTTACGTCGTTTTTTCTATGGCTTTTTGGTAATGTGGGGCGTTGTTAGTTTAATATTTATTCTTTTTAATATTCTTCCTGCTGACCCGGCAAGAATGATGTTGGGACAACGAAGTGATGTCGCTACTTTAGAAGCAATCAACAAAGATTTGGGAAGAGACAGACCTGTTTTTATTCAGTACTTAAACTATTTGAATGATTTATCTCCGCTTTCTTATTATGAAAAAAACGATAATGAAAGTCATTGGTATTTTGATAAAACAAAATATGTCGGTGCAAAATCCTTGCTACAATGGGGTGGAAATAAGCAGTTGGTACTCAAAAAACCTTATATGCGGCGCTCTTATCAGTCAGGGAAAAATGTTTCTTCCATTATTGCAGAAGCCTTTCCAAATACAGCGGTTTTAGCTTTATCAGCTATTAGTATTGCTATTTTAATTGGAATGACAATCGGCTTTTTTGCTGCTAAATACAAGGATAGCCTTTTTGACAAGTCAGTATTGCTGTTTTCAGTTTTCGGAATGTCGGTACCCTCTTTCTTTGCTGCGGTAATTATCGCTTGGGTTTTTGCTTTTTTACTGGGTGATTATACTGGATTGAATATGTACGGAAGTATGTATGAAGTAGATGATTTAGGAAGAGGAGAGTATTTGAATTTGCGAAATCTATTATTGCCGGCGATTACGCTCGGAATCCGACCACTGGCAATTGTTGTGGAATTAAGCAGAAATGCTTTACTCGAAGTCAATAGCATGGATTATATGCGAACAGCACGATCAAAAGGTTTGTCCGAAAACAAAGTTTTGTGGAAACACGGAATGCGCAATGCGCTTAATCCTGTTATTACAGCTGTTACCGCTTGGTTTGCCTCGCTTTTGGCGGGAGCCGTTTTTGTAGAGTATGTTTTCGACTGGAAAGGACTGGGAGTTGTTATTGTAAACGGATTGGAGACATTTGACTTTCCCGTTGTGATGGGAGTTGTATTATTTATATCCGTTCTTCTGATAAGTATTAATATCTTTGTAGATGTAATTTATGCTTGGATCGATCCACGAGTCAGGCTTCAAAAATAAGAAATATGAGAACAAAAATTATTGCAGGAAATTGGAAAATGAATTTGAATTTCAGTAATGCAGAAGACCT
>CAZJZP010000260.1:0-3143 GCA_964550505.1 uncultured Prolixibacteraceae bacterium
GGAGAATCCATTCAGGAAAATCCTGCACAATTGAGTTTTATCGATAGTAAAGGAATTAGAGAAACAAAGGAATGGACGAAATTTTCGGGAGTTTACACCGCCAAAGGCGGAGAAAAGTATTTGACAATTGGGAATTTTAGCGAAAAATTTAAACTCAAACGAAAAATCCCCGTTTTCTTTTCCTTTTATCGCAAAAGTGAAGCCTATTATTATATTGACGACGTTCGTCTATATCCGCTTGATATTATGGGTGATATTCTGTACGAAGCACCTAAATACGACAGCAGTTTATACGCAAAAAACATAGCTCAAAAACAAGAGTCTGACAGCCTTATTTTTACCAAAGAAATTGAAGAAGATGCAAATAAATTTATTGTAGAATTTAAGCAAGACTCTAGAGTCTTAACCGAAAAGGCTTACCAAACACTCGCCGAAATTATTCAAATTCTCTATAAAGACCCTGATAAAAAACTCCATATTATCGCCTATTATAATCCAAGTGAAACAAGCAAAGATGCAAAAATCAGAGCCAAAGCTGTGGAGATTTTTTTACAGGGAAATAAAATTCCAGATAAAAAAATAAAATCTACTGAAAAATACTCTCAAAATCTGGTTGTTATCCATCGTTCTATTGTAGTTTTGGAGATATATTCCGAATAAATTCTTCATATTAACGTAAAAATCATAATGCGAAAAAAAACGTCATATTTCCATGAATCACAGATTAAAAAGATGCTTAAATACAGCCTAATCTTCTTCTTTTTACTGTCGATACTAAGCTGCACATCAAATTCTACTAAGGAAAAAAAGGATACAACAGGAAAAAAGGACAGCTTAGTGGAAAACAATCTCCACAAAACAGAAAAAGAGGCTAAAGATTCCGCCCAAATAGTAAAAGAAATCACCCTATTCCCTGCTTTTGAAGCATATCTTAAAGATCCGGACACCAATGCATTTACTAATCTGCGATTAAGCCCTGGAGGTAAAATCGGAAGACAAATTGATAATAGAAAAGATTATATTTTCACATTTGACGCTGGATATGAAGGCTGGTTTCGTATTTCAGCGATTATTGGAATTGAAGAAGAAATAGCTTACGAAGAGAAAAACTTATGGATTCACCACAGTGTAATTGCCGTAGGTACAAGAAATTACGGCGGACAGGAATTGCCGTTGTTTACTCATCCAACAAAGAAATCAGAAATTATTTATCATATTAATCAGGAAAGAGAACTTCGTTTTGATACAATAATTACCCATTATGTTCATGTTTATTTTTTCGATGAAAAGGGGAATAAAATAAGCGGATGGATAGAAGCAGAAAATCTTTGTGGAAATCCTGTTACCAATTGTTGCTAACTAATATAAAAAACCGATGAGAAAACAGATTTTAAGTAGTATTGTTCTATTCTTAGCCATTAGCGTCAATCTTTTTGCGCAACAGCAAAATCTTACGGAGAAAATTAAGCGTATTGATGAAATTTGCCAAGAATCACTGGAACTTTGGAAAGTCCCTGGCATGGCAATAGCCATTGTAACAGCCGACACTATTGTTTTTGCTAAAGGATATGGCGTTTGCGATATCGAGAAAAGAAACAAAGTGGATGAAAACAGTGTTTTTGCTATTGCTTCCAACACAAAAACCTTTACAGCTACCGCTATGGCTATTTTAGTAGAAGAAGGCAAGCTAAGTTGGGACGATAAGGTCGTTGATCATCTGCCATGGTTTCAACTCTACGATCCTTACGTAACAGCAAATATTACTATCCGCGATTTGCTTTGTCATCGTAGTGGCTTAGAAACCTTCAGCGGTGACTTAATATGGTACGGATCCAATTATTCCGCACAAGAAGTCATTGAACGCGCTCGTTATCTTAAACCCGTTTATGGTTTTCGGGAGCATTTCGGTTATTCCAATATTCTTTTTCTTACTGCCGGAGAAATAATTGCTAAAGTCAGTGGGATGTCTTGGGTGGAATTTATCGAAGAACGCTTTCTTATTCCTTTGGAAATGAACAGAACAAAAACTTCTACCAATGATTTAACGAAGATGAAAAATCTTTCCGTTCCACATAATATTTTGGACGACAATAAAACAATTGCCATTCCCTACCTCAACTGGGATAATATTGCTCCTGCCGGCTCTATGTTTTCATCTGCCACAGACATGGCAAAATGGTTGATGCTTCACCTGAACAAAGGAAAATATAAAAATCAAGAAATTTTCTCTGAAGAAATACAAAACGAAATGTGGCAGATGCATACTCCACAAAATGTATCTTTAAATGCAAAAAACCTTTGGTCAAGCACCCATTACAAAGGCTATGGTTTAGGATGGAGTCTTTCCTTGTATTATGGAAGAAAAATCTGCGGTCATAATGGTGGCTACGATGGAATGATTTCACAAAGCACTATTATTCCGGAAGAAAATCTTGCTTTTGTTATCCTTACCAATGCCAATTCCTCCATGTATTATCCTCTGATGTATCATATTTTAGACATTTTATTGTACAAAGAAGACACGAATTGGAATAATCTTTTTCATCAGTTTCAGCAAATGCAAGATATTAGAGCAAAAGAAGAAAAGGAAGAAGAGCTCCAAAATCGTCCGAAAAACACTAAAGCCTCATTGGAATTAGAAGAATACACCGGAAACTATTATTCCGATGTTTATGGTACTGCTAAAATCAGCATCAAAAACAAAAAATTGTATTTCGAAATGATGGCAACAGCTATATTTGAGAGCAGTTTGGAACATTTATACCACAATACATTTCAAATACAATTCGAGCAAGTTCCATCTTTACCGGAGGGCAGCATTAACTTTCTTATTGGAGCCAATGCAAAAGTTTACGAAATGCAAGTAGATGTCCCCAACCCCGATTTTGATTTTACGGAATTGGAATTTGTGAAGGAATAAAGAAAATTTTAACTTAATGTCTTTATTATGTTTTCTTTCTTACTTTCCTTTTCCAAAATAAAAAAAAAACAATCCTATATAACTCTATATGAATCGTTTGCAATTTATTTTACAAATAAACACATTTTTTTTTAATTTTGTCTTAAGAATACATAAGTAAATATTAAGCTCAAATACGAGAAATATATTCTTAAAGCACAAAAATTTTATAACAAAAAAACGA
>CAZJZP010000261.1:0-3131 GCA_964550505.1 uncultured Prolixibacteraceae bacterium
TTAACATAGCAATCTCCAATTCCAAAACGCAAACGGGGAAAATTTGTTGTTCCTAGGCGTTGGTTAATATCTGCCAATCCATTATGACCACCGTCTCCTCCTTTTTTTCGCATTCGTAATTCGCCCAAGGGAAGCGCAATATCATCTACTATCACTAAAATATTATCAGGATGTACTTTTTCTTTTATCATCCAATAAGCGACTGCTTTACCGCTTAAATTCATTAAAGTTGTAGGTTTGATAAGTTTTAGTATTCTGCCCTTATATTTCATTTCACTGATAGCAGCGTGTCTGTCAATATTAAAATCCAAATTATGTTTTTCTGCCAAACGGTCTAGAACAGAAAACCCAATATTATGTCGGGTGTTTTGGTATTTTTCACCAATATTTCCTAAGCCAAAAATCAAATACTTCATGCAACAAAAGTAAGAAAAACACTAAATATTAGATATACAAATATCTTTTTATCTTTTGAGTAGCTGTTCTTTTAAAGGGGTCTTTTTGTATAATAATCGATTGAACACGAGAGATTTTGTTTAGTTTTTGATTCAAATAATGCTGCAAATCATTCGACAATTCGAGTATTTTTTCTTCAATATCGTGTTTTAAATCAGCATATTTTTCTTCTAAACCCTCAACATTAAAGCGAACTAAAGCTAATAATTTCCCTTTTTTCTCTATCACTAATGATTCTAAAACATGTCCATAATTATTAATTAACGCTTCAATTTCTTCTGGATAGATGTTTTCTCCGTTAGCACCAATAATGACATTTTTCAATCTTCCTTTATGGGTCAAAACCTGATTTTTGTCAAGCACACCTAAATCTCCAGTTTTAAACCAGCCGTCTTCTGTAAGCACTTCTTTGGTTTTTTGTTCGTCTTTATAATATCCCAACATGATATTCGGTCCTTTTGCCCATATTTCTCCTTCACCGGTTCTAGCTTTGGGATTGTGTATTTTAATTTCAGCATATTTCACCTTAGGTCCTATTGCTTGAAATTTTGTGTGATCAGCATTGCTGCCAGCAATTAGAGGTGAAGTTTCGGTTAATCCATAACCAATAGCATAGGGAAATTTCGCATCCCTTAAAAAGCGTTCTACTTTAGCATTAAGTTTTGCTCCTCCAATGCCAAAGAAAATCAAATTTCCGCCAAAATTTTTATATAATTTTTTCCCTGCTATGCGGTGTAATAAGATTTGTGTTGGTCTAAAACGATAAAGTATATTTGTAATAAGCTTTTTCTTAATAGTTGGTAAGACTTTATTCTTATACACTTTTTCAATAATCATAGGAACAGTTAGCATTAAATGCGGTTTTACTATCGCCATAGCTTCTAGTAAAATAGGAGGTGTTGGAGGTTTTTTCAAGTAAGCTACACTTGCGCCATATAGCATAGGCAATATTAAACCCAAGGTGTTTTCATAAGTATGTGAAAGCGGTAGTATGGATAAAAACCGATGATGAGGTTTAATATTTTGCACATTAGCAGCCTGCACCGCATTGATAAGGACATTTTTCTGGGATAGCATTACTCCTTTGGATTCTCCGGTTGTTCCTGATGTATATAAAAGAATAGCTAAGGCATTTTCATCTGGAGTATAGACTTTTTGAGGACGAGCTTTTTCTTCATAAACTGCGGAAATTTTAGATTGAGGGAGTATTTCCATGTTTTCCATTCGAATAAAAACCTCCACATTGGAACAATTAATATCTTCCAATTTGTAAGTCAGGCTTTCAGAAACAAAGATGGCCTTTGTATTGGAATGCCTAAAAATATTTTGCAATTCATTACTCGTAAAATCAGGCAACAAAGGAACAGCAACGACTCCCATAAATTGCAAAGCAAAATAACTTATTCCCCAATTGGGCATATTTTGTCCAAAAATGGCAACTTTATCTCCTTCTTTGATATTTAGCTTTTCCAAAAAAGCCATAATCGCATAGATTTTGTCTCCCATTTCGGCATAGCTTATCGCTTTTTCACCCGCAAAACCTAAGGCATCATTTTTTTCGTATTGCTTGATTCTTTCAGGCAATAACTCAGCAAAAGTATAGGCAGTAGTCTTTTCCATAATTCAAAAATAAACGACAAATATACATAATTTTTTTGTGCTTGATTATTTGAGATTCCTCCGTTTTTGTTCTTTTTCTGCTGATAACACAAAATCAGCATGCCACTCGTGTTGATTTTCCATAATATCTGCTAACTCATCATCTGAATAATCACTCATGTCAATCTCTTGTTTGTCAGAAGGATATTGAGTTTTTAGCAAGCGGTCTGCTTTATCTAGTAGGTCTGTGGGGACATATAAAATATCAGGCTGCATATTTTGTGTTCCATAAGCGGAATGAAGAAAATTCCTGCTTGATTCTACTTTTGCAGGGATTTCTTCCTGTTTTAAAAGGCGAATGCTTTCAAGCAGCAGTTTTTTATCAAAATATTCTCCCAAAGCAATCCAGTCTTCTTTCATAATTAGTAGTTTTTAACACGATAAAACATGTCTTCAATTAGCATAGTGAAAAAGCGGCTTAAATCAATTCCATAATCTGCTGCTTGCTGAGGTACAATGCTTGCTTCAGACATTCCAGGAACGGTATTTCCTTCTAAAAAATAAATTCCATTTTCGTTAAAAATATAATCAAAACGTACAATACCTTGGCATCCAATTTCATCATATAAAAAGGATGATATTTGCTGCACTTTTTCGAAAATAGCTTTATCGATAGGAGCAGGAGTTATTTCATCAGCCATTCCCTTAGTATATTTTGCTTCATAGTCGAAAAATTCATTTTTACTTCTGATTTCTGTCAGAGGAAGCACTATTTTTTTTTCTTTATGTCGAAAAACACCACAAGTAACTTCTGTTCCATTAATAAATTCTTCTACCAAAACTTCATCGTCTTCTTTCAAAGCAATTAAAATTGCTTCTTCCAAATTTTCAAAATCATTGAGTTTTGTCATTCCTATGCTTGAGCCACCTTTCATGGGCTTAACAAAACATGGTGCTTGTAGTTGCTCTTTTATGTCTTGGATTGTTTGTGGCAAAGCATCCATTACCCTTACGGATTTTGCAATCTTTGCACAGCCTAAATCTTTGATTATTTTGTTCATAGAATGTTTGTGAAA
>CAZJZP010000262.1:0-3121 GCA_964550505.1 uncultured Prolixibacteraceae bacterium
CCCCAAATAAAAAATTGGAGAAAATTCATCAAAACAAGTCTAAATTTTATTCCCATTGCCTATAGTTTTTTATTGAGATTGGTAAAATTATAATTTTTTTTCTTCTAAAAAAGATTTTTAAGAAAAAACAGTTTTCTTCAACAAGAAAAAATTATCTTTGTAGGAGTAAAATCATTTTATCCTATGAAACAATACCTTGATTTATTACAAAGAGTCTTAGATAAGGGAAACCAAAAAGAAGATCGAACGGGAACCGGAACTATTAGCGTTTTTGGTCATCAAATGCGTTTTGATTTAGCTGAAGGTTTTCCTTTATTAACAACTAAAAAGCTGCATTTGCGTTCTATTATCCACGAACTTTTATGGTTTTTAAAAGGGGAAACCAATATTGCATACTTGAAGGAAAACAAGGTTCGTATTTGGGATGAATGGGCCGATGAAAATGGAAATCTAGGTCCAATTTATGGTAAACAATGGCGCTCTTGGCCGAGTCCAGACGGAAAAACAATAGATCAAATAAGTCAATTAATTGAAATGATTAAGAAAAATCCTGATTCCAGAAGATTGCTCGTTAGTGCATGGAATGTAGGAGAGCTGGATAAAATGGCTTTGCCACCTTGCCATATTCTGTTTCAATTTTATGTAGCTAAAGGAAAATTGTCTTGTCAATTATATCAACGCAGTGCCGATATCTTTTTGGGTGTGCCTTTTAATATCGCTTCTTATGCCTTGTTAACAATGATGATAGCCCAAGTTTGTGATTTAGAACTCGGTGATTTTGTCCACACTCTTGGCGATGCACACATCTATAAGAATCATATTGAACAAACGATATTACAATTGTCAAGAACACCGCGCAAATTACCACAAATGAAAATTAATCCGGCTGTAAGTGATATTTTTTCTTTTCAATTTGAAGATTTCGAATTGCTTAATTATGACCCACATCCACACATCAAAGGAGAAGTGGCTGTGTAGAGAAAAAAATGATAATAAAATTAAAAAAGACTATCAGCTGATAGTCTTTTTTGTCGGAGTGGCAGGACTCGAACCTGCGACCGCTTGCACCCCATGCAAGAATGCTAGCCAACTGCACCACACCCCGAATAAAGTTTTGAGTTTGCAAATATAAGGAATTATTTTTATTGAAAGTCTAAAATAAGATTGAAAATAATTACCAAACATCTAAATTTATATTAGTTTTGAAGTCGAAATAAATACAACGCTTTTTCGTTAAGGAATACATATTTATATATAAGATTGTATGAGGAAAATCATGATATTATTGCTGATTCTTATTGTTAATCAATTATCAGCACAAAAATATAGCATTAGCGGTTACGTTAAAGATAACGCAAATGGAGAATCTTTAATTGGAGCTAGTGTTTATATTGATGAAATTCAGGGAGGTACTACAACAAATACCTATGGCTTTTATTCTATTACCTTAGCTCAGGGAACATATACTATGGTGGTTTCTTTTGTTGGATATGAAAAACAAGAAATAGTAATCAATTTGAATAAAAATATCACCAAAAATATTTCATTAGAAGCAAAATCATACACAAAGGAAGCATTTGTTATTACAGCAGAAAGAGCTGATGAGAATACAAAGAGTACGGATATGGGAAAGTTTGAAATTCCCATTGAAAAAGTAAAAACACTCCCTGCTTTTATGGGAGAGGTGGATATTTTAAAAACCATTCAACTTACACCCGGTGTTCAATCCGCGGGAGAAGGAAATAGCGGTTTTTATGTCAGAGGAGGTGGTCCTGATCAAAATTTAATTCTATTGGATGAAGCAGTTGTTTATAATGCATCACACCTTTTTGGCTTCTTTTCTGTTTTTAATGCCGATGCTTTGCAGAATGTGGAACTGACTAAAGCAGGAATGCCCGCAAATTATGGTGGAAGATTAGCTTCGGTATTGGATATTTCCATGAAAGATGGAAATAATAAGAAATATGAAGTGGATGGCGGCATCGGCTTAATTTCTTCTCGTTTAACAGTGCAAGGTCCCATTAAAAAAGATACAAGCTCGTTTATTGTTTCTGGAAGAAGAACGTATGCCGATTTACTAATAAAAGGCTTTGTGAATAAAGATTCTCCTTTTAAACAAACTGGCTATTATTTTTATGATTTGAATGCTAAAGTCAATTATAGCATTAACCAAAAAAATAGAATTTTTGCCAGCGGTTACTTTGGAAGAGATGTGTTTAATTTGAGTACTGATGAAGCTTCGTTTTCTAATGTTATGGAATGGGGAAATGCTACGGCTACTTTACGTTGGAATCATTTGTGGAATTCTAAACTCTTTTTCAATGCCAGCTTAATATATTCCAATTATGATTTTATGTTTGGAGTCAATCAGGCAGATTATGAAATGAAATTAGTCTCTGGGATTGAAGACTGGAATGCTAAGCTTGATTTCACTTATTTACCTAATCCTGGACACACCTTGAAATTTGGAACAAATTATGTGTTTCACACTTTTACTCCTAATAATGCTTCCGCAAAATCTGCTGATGTTGATATTGATTTAGGCGAAGCTGTTGAACTCTATTCGCACGATCTCGCCTTTTATGTAAATGATAATTTTGATATCGGTGGACTTTTTAAAGTAAATGCGGGACTACGATATACTTTTTTCCAGCAAATAGGTCCTTTCGACAGATACATTAAGGATGCTTTTGGAAATACGATAGACACTGTTAAATATGAAAGAAATCAAGAAGTTGCAAGCTATAATCATCTGGAACCTCGCTTAAGTATTCGGTATTCCTTATCTGAAACATCTTCTATTAAGGCTGCATTTACGCAAAATTACCAATATATCCATTTAGCTTCAGTTTCTTCGGTAAATCTACCAACTGATATTTGGGTTCCTTGTTCTGATGTTGTTAAGCCTCAATTTGGAACACAATATTCTATTGGCTACTATCGAAACTTTAAGGATAATATGTTTGAGTCTTCAGTAGAACTTTATTACAAAGAAATGGAAAACCAAATAGAGTTCAAAGAAGCTTCTTTGGTGGAAGATAATATTATGAATAATACAGATAATAATTTCACTTTTGGAAACGGAACTTCTTACGGGGTTGAATTTTTCTTGAAGAAAAAG
>CAZJZP010000263.1:0-3118 GCA_964550505.1 uncultured Prolixibacteraceae bacterium
ATCGATCGTAAGAAAATTGAAATTGACGGCGAAGCAATTAAAGAAGTTGGAAATTACGGTGCTAAAGTTAATCTGTTCAAAGATATCAATGTGGATATTAAATTGGACGTGATTGCCGAAGAATAAAAACAGTACTATTTTAGATAGTAAAACCGTCTTCATAAGGAGGCGGTTTTTTTTTGTTTTGTTTGCGATACTATAAGCTTTGTGGAGTTTAATCAGCTTTCAAATAAATGCTCTTTTTACCTATTTTTAAGATTCACAGAGAAAACACGAATCTCCACAAAAAATATAATTCTAAAAGCCTTCGTGCTGCTTCGTGTAAAAATCTTCGTGGTCTTCGTGTAATATTTTAATATTGTGAATCCGTTAAAGATATATTCATTGCTAATCTAACTCAAAACTGCAATTTCCTGCTTTTTATTTCACGAAGATCCACAAAGAAGACACGGAGGTTCACGAAGGGGCATTTTGTTGTCAAAAACTGCGTGTTCTTCGTGAACTGACTTCGTGGTACTTCTTATAAAAATGTGTCTTTCAAAAAAACCATTTCTGTTTAGACAAAAAACTGTCTTAAAAAATGAATTTTCCTCAAAATTGAACTTGTTTTTTGTAATTTTGTTTAATACTAAAAGAGAAAAAATCAAAAACACACACAGCTATAATGAAGAATTTTTTATTACACAATCCCACAAAACTTATTTTCGGAAAAGATGTTGTAAGCGATTTTTTATGGAAAGAAATTGCAGCACTGTCGGCTAAGAATATTTTGTTAGTCTATGGTAAGGGCTCCATCAAAAAAAACGGCATTTATCAGCAAACAATAGAAATATTGGAAGACAAGCATATTCAGCTTTATGAATATAGCGGCATCAAAGCTAATCCGATAGTGGAGGACGTTAATCAGGCAGTTGCAGAACACAAAGACAAGTCTATCGATTTGGTTTTGGCTGTTGGTGGCGGTAGTGTAATTGATTCCGCTAAAATTATTGCTGCCGCATTAGCTACTAATGAAAATGATGCTTGGAATTTCTTTACCGGAAAACAAAAGATTCGTGCTTCATTGCCCTTGTTTGCCGTTTTGACGGTTGCGGCAACAGGTACAGAAATGAATCCGCTGGCAGTTTTGCAGAACGAAAACACAATGCAAAAACTGGGTATTCGTTCAACAAAAATTTATCCTGCTGTTTCCTTTTTAGATCCCAGCTATACTTTTAGCGTGCCTATTCCTCAAACAATGTACGGAGTGGTGGATGTAATTTCTCACGCACTAGAAAACTTTTTCGCGATGGGCAATGCTCCGCTAAGCGATGCTTTTGCTATTTCTATTATCAATGAAAGCATGGAAGTTGCTCTTTTGTTGCAAAAAACTCCAAAAGATTATGATTTGCGTGCCAGGGTAATGTATGCTGCTACCAATGCCTTAAACAACTTATGCTCTTACGGCAAAGAAAGAGGAAACTGGGAAGCACACAGCATCGGACATGTACTTTCTTTGCTTTACGATATAGCGCACGGAGCAAGTTTATCTATTGCTTTCCCCGCTTGGATGAAAATGAATACGCAAGCATATCCAGAACATTTTCAGTTTTTAGCGGAAAAACTCGGTCTTGAAAACAGTAATGAAGCTGTTGTTACGTATTTTGAAGCGTTTTTCAAAGAAATTGGCGTTCCTCTTAGATTATCAGATATTGGTCTTGGAAAAGAGGAAAAGCAAAAAATTCTTTCAACCCTCTCAAAAGACAGTCGATTAGCTGAAAATTATAGCAAGGTGGAATTAGAACGGCTTTTTGATTTGATGTTAGAAAAATAGAATAAAGCCTACTTTAACGATAGTATTTTTTGGTGTTGATATAATCGTACACCGTTGGATGTAGCATATAGCGAACATCTTTTCTTAGTTTTATTGCTTTTCGGATAAAACTAGAGGATATTTCAATAATCGGAGCTTGTAATTTTCGAACATTGGGGTGTGCGTAGAACTTATTACCATCGCTATGCAAGCGAGGATAAACCAATAAGTTGTGTTCAGCTAATATGCTTTCGTAGTCTTTCCATTTATCAAAATCTTGCAGATTGTCTTCTCCTAAAAGAATATGAAAGCTTGCTTTGGGATGTTCAATTTTCAGTTGTTTTAAGCTGTCAATAGTATAGGAAGGTTTAGGAAGGCGAAATTCTACATCAGAAATTTGCAGTGCGGCATTGTCTTGAATCGCCATTTTTAACATTTCTAATCGTTGCTGTTCTCCCAGCAAGTCTTTTTCTTCTTTGAGCGGGTTTTGTGGACTTAAAACAAAATACAATGCATCCATTTCGCTAAAAGTGAGGCAATAGTTAGCAATAATCAGATGTCCGATATGAACGGGATTAAAAGAACCAAAATATAATGCTATTTTTTTCACAGAGACAGTTTTATGGGTTATTTATCTATAAAATCGGCAATGCTTTGCAGGCATTCGTTGATGGCTTTTTCCAAATCTTCGTTAATAATAATTTTGTCGAAGTAAGGAGCAAAACTGATTTCTTCTTTTGCCTTTTGTATTCTTTTGTTGATGCTTTCTTCTGTTTCTGTAGAACGATTTCTGAGTCGGTTTTCTAATTCTTCCACAGAGGGTGGCATAATAAAGATAGCCAAAGAATTCTCTGGATATTTGGATTTTAGGTTTTTCCCTCCTTGCACGTCAATATCAAATACCACATGTTTTCCTTCAGCCCAGATGCGTTCTACTTCATTTTTCAGTGTGCCATAAAAATAGTTATCATAAACTTCTTCCCATTCCAAAAAAGCATCTTCTTTAATCAGTTGTTTAAATTCTTCTGGGCTAAAGAAATAATAATCTTTAGCGTGGACTTCGTTTTTTCTTTTTTCTCTACTGCAAGCGGAAACAGAAAAAGCTAAATCTTGTCTTTTTTCCAAAATTCGGTGTACAATAGTTGTTTTGCCAGCTCCGGAGGGGGCAGAAAAAATTATCATTTTCATCTTTGTCTGCTGCATGCCTTTTGCATTAAAGTTGTTTAGGCAAAGATAAAAATACTCGGGAATTTCTGCCTAATATTTCAATTTCTTTTGTTTGCTGGGCTGTAATGTCTGCAATACCACATTTTTATATTTTTCTCC
>CAZJZP010000264.1:0-3083 GCA_964550505.1 uncultured Prolixibacteraceae bacterium
AATCATTGATAATTATCGTGAGAAACGAAATATTATGTTAGATGCTTTTGAAAAACATATGCCAGAAGGTGTTAGTTGGACTAAACCCGAGGGCGGATTGTTTCTTTTTCTAAACTTGCCCGAACACATGGATGCAGAAAAATTGTTTACTAAAGCAATTGAGGAAAAAGTAGCCTTTGTTATCGGAAGCGCTTTCCATTGCGATGGAAGTGGAAAAAACACCATGCGCTTGAATTTTTCACATGCATCAAAAGAAATGAATTTAGAAGGAGTTAAACGATTAGCAAAAGTAATAAAAGAGGAAATATAAATGGCTTGTAAACAATGTACATCTCGCTTTTTTTGGGCTGGATTGGCTCTAGCTGCTGTTATTATTGCTGCTTTTTTTCTGGCGCGGCATATTCGCTCTAATAATCCCAACGACGGAATTGATAAGGAAACTAATGTGGCACGCATAGAACTTGATGCCACAGAATATGATAAACAAAAAACTGTTTTTCAATTAAAGCACTATGCTTTTGATAAACCAGAGGTAAAAGTAGTAAGCGGTGGATGGGAAGGCTTGCATTTGTTTTTTCACCGACTTGATACAAGCGGTGTTTGGACAAAAATAACATTGGAAATACGCTTACCATCTTCAAGTGATTTTTTATTGAATACCGAAGACAGTCTTTATTTAAAACAAGATTCGTTTCCTTTCAGTCTTGCAGAAAATTATGCGGAAGACATATATAATAAGACAGATAGCACGCTAGTTTTTCCTTTTGTTAAGCTTACTAAGATGACAAAAATAGAAGAAAACAATTTTCATTTGGATGTTCTATTTTTTGATATTTTTAATTTACAGTTTGACTATTTTTCTTTTAAAGAAGAAAATCTCTCCACAGAAATAGCAATAGAAGCAAAGATGTCAAAGCTTTATGAAGATGTTTATGGAGGAGATTATTCCATTACAGGAAAGATAAATATCTCGGATTATCCTTATGTTCGTTTAATCATTGGAGGGAAATAATAGCGAATTAAAAAAAACTTTTTATCTTTGCAGCAAAATAATGGTCTCGTGGCCGAGTGGCTAGGCAGTGGTCTGCAAAACCATCTACAGCGGTTCGAATCCGCTCGAGACCTCAATAAGAAACCCTCTACACTTTAATTTGTTAGGGGGTTTTTCATTTTGCTGCTCTCTTCCTCTTTTTTCTGTCAATTTCCCTGCCCTTCTGTATAAAAAACGTATCAACAATCGTCTATTTTCCTTGTTTTGTAGGGTTTTTGCGTGAGTTTCCTTAGACCTAACAGCTTTTTAAAAGTTATTAGGTCTGTTCTAAAAAAAAGACCTAGCTTTTTGCAGCAAAACAAAAAAACCCACAATCTTTACTTCCAAAAAAACGACAAGTCTCCTAAAACCTCAACTTCTATTTCAAGAGAAGATCTTTTTTTATTTTATGGAAGAAATTCAAGATATTATCTGTTTCGCTTTCCCAGTATTCGTAATCGTGTTTTCCTTCTTCTGGGAAATGGGCTTGAATTTCTAAGGTTTTCTGGTGTTTTTTAATGGAATCGTACATTTTTTCACTTTGCAAAACAGCTATAATACTGTCTTTTTTTCCATGTCCAATATACGTTGGGACTGTATAATTTTGACAATCATTTACAAAAGCTTGTTTTTCCCAGCGTTCAGGAAAATCTTCCTGTTTTCCCAAAAAAGAATAATAAATATAGGCATCGGTAAAATCATTAATATCAAAATCTCCTGATAAGCAAGCAGCAGCATCAAAAATTTCGGGCAGATGATAAGCAAAAAGACTTGCTCCCCTTGCTCCTGTTGAAATTCCATACACAAAACTAAGCTGTTCCTCTTTCAACAGATAAAATTCCTTTTGCAAAGTGGGAATAAAAACATCCATCATCCACTGTAAACTAGGATATTTTGTATATGCATCAATTGTTTGTGGATAAACTTCTAAACAGTAATTGCTTTTCCCAAAATCAGGCATAATTAAGACATAATTTGCCGCTTTTGCTTTTTCACAAAAACTGGTTTTTTTACATATTTCATCAGCTGCTAGATTCCAGCCATGCAGTAGCAAAATACTTCCTTCCGCTTTTTTTTCAGGATAAAGAATGGTACATGAAATATCGTTTTCTTCGGCAAAAGAGAAAAACAAGATAGTATCTTTCGCCAAAGGAATAGAATCTAAAGTCCTGGTTAACATGGTGGTATCTTGAAGGAGTGTTTTTTCTTCTTCTTTAGAAGAACCACAAGAAGTAAATAAAAAGATACTAAAACAATAGACAACTAGGGAAAATTTTCTGAATTTCATAATTCAGGATTAAGTTAAAATTCATATTATTGCCCAAAATTAAAAAAAGATGGGAGAAGGGAATAATAAAACGACAAAAATTGGTTTATTTACGGCTATTTCCTTTGTGATTGCCAATATGGTTGGAACGGGAGTTTTTACCTCTCTAGGGTTTCAATTGGCAGGTGGAGTTACAAATGTTGCAGCAATAATGGTGTTGTGGCTTATTGGAGGTATTATTGCATATACCGGCGCACAAGTATATGGAGAATTAGGTGCTGTTATGCCTCGCTCTGGAGGAGAATACCACTATTTAAGTCAATTATACCACCCTTCTTTGGGTTTTGTCTCCGGTTTTTTTAGTGCTTTTATTGGTTTTGCTGCTCCCATAGCTTTAGCAGCAATGGCTCTAGGAGAATACTTTTCAAATATTTATGCTGGAATTGACTCTAAATACATCGCTGCTGGAGTAATTCTTATTATTACTCTTTTTCACAGTGCGAGCATAAAAGCTGGTGGAAGATTTCAAAATCTATTTACAATAATAAAACTATTATTAATTCTCTTTTTTATTGTTGTTGGTTTTTTTCTCGCTCCTGAACATCAAGATATCAGTATTATTCCAAACGAAATAAGTTGGAATCAGGTTTTTAGTGCTGGATTTGCTGTTTCTCTTATCTACGTATATTATTCTTATTCTGGCTGGAATGCAGCAGCATATTTTGTGTCGGAATTAAAAAAACCCTTAGTAAACTTACCCAAATCCCTGATTATAGGAACAGTATT
>CAZJZP010000265.1:0-3078 GCA_964550505.1 uncultured Prolixibacteraceae bacterium
ATGAAAAATAATAAATACAGGGTCAGTAGAGCTACACTTTATAATACAATAGAACTCTTACTTTCTTGTAATTTAATTATTAAACATCAATTCGGAACCCAAAGTGCACAGTTTGAAAAAGCTTCTGCTAAGTTGCAACATGACCATATAGTGTTTATGGATAGTGGCGAAATTGTGGAATTTTCAGAGCCAAGAATTATTGATATTAAGAATGACATTGAAAAAAAATACAATATCAAAATTGTGCATCATTCTCTTACATTATATGCTGAAGAACCAAAGAACGAATCAAAAGATAAGAAATAGAAACTATTATGTTGGATGTATTATTAGGATTACAATGGGGAGATGAAGGCAAAGGAAAAATCGTAGATGTTTTTGCCCCGAATTATGATATTATTGCTCGATTTCAAGGAGGTCCAAATGCCGGACATACGTTAGAATTTGAAAATAAAAAAATCATTTTACATACTATTCCTTCTGGAATTTTTAGAGAAAATGTTGTTAATCTCATCGGAAATGGGGTTGTAATTGACCCTCTCATCTTTTTTAAAGAAGTAAAAGAAGTGGAAGCATATTGTCAACCAAGAAAAAACTTGATAATTTCTTCTAAAGCACACCTTATCTTACCTTCTCATAGACTATTGGATGCTGCTTACGAAAAGAAAAAAGCTTCCTCGAAAATTGGTTCAACTTTGAAAGGAATCGGTCCTACTTATACAGATAAATACGCACGTATTGGTCTTAGAGTAGGAGATGTTTTAACAGCTAAGTTTGTTGATAAATACAAAGCATTGAAAGAAGCACATCTCGAAATTATGCGCAGTATGCAATTTGAAGTGGATGATTTTTTGATTGAAAAGATGTCTTTTTCAGAATATGAAAAACAATGGTTGCATGATGTTCAACGTTTGAAAGAATTTCAAATTGAAGAAACAGAGTATTATATTAATGAGGCACTGAATGCTTCCAAGAATATTTTAGCCGAAGGAGCACAGGGAAGTTTGTTGGATGTAGATTTTGGTTCTTATCCTTTTGTAACCTCTTCCAATACAATTTCTGCGGCCGTTTGTAATGGTTTGGGCATTGCCCCGACAAAAATTAATAAAATATTTGGTGTCTTTAAAGCATATTGCACCAGAGTTGGTAGCGGTCCTTTTCCCACCGAACTTGATGACGAAAATGGAGAAATGCTTCGTAAAACAGGACACGAATTTGGTTCCACCACTGGAAGACCCAGAAGATGTGGCTGGCTGGATATTCCCGCACTTAATTATGCAGTTATGCTGAGTGGGGTTACCGATTTAATTATTACAAAAGTCGATGTGTTTGATGAACTAAAATCTATTAAAGTTTGTACTAACTACATAATTAACGGTAACAAAACAGACAAAATTCCGTTTAATATGGATGAATTTGATATTGGCACAGATTTTGAAAGAATGGATGTTTGGAATAAGAATTTAGCAGAACACTTAGGAAATGAATCTAATATCCCTAAGGAATTAGAAAGTTTTCTTAGTGTAATAGAAACACATACAAAAACACCTATTTGCTTTATTTCTTATGGCCCAAACAGAAAACAAATAATAACAAGATAAATCATTAAATTATATAAAAGATGCTTACTCTAAATAATAATAAAAATAGTATTCGCATGAGAAAACTAATGATGCTTTTATTCTTCAGTTTTTTTTGTGGTATAATTAGCCCAACCCAAGCTCAGGAAGTTATTGAAGAAGAGGATGTTCCTGAAGTTGTTGTGGATAAATTCAATAATCTTTTCCCAACAGCAAAAGCCAATCAATGGACACAACACACAAATATCTATTTTGTGGATTTTGTTTATGATAATTACGAAACACAGGCTTCTTTGGAAAAAGACGGCAGGTGGCTCTCAACAGTCATTAAAATGGGCGTTGAAGATATGCCCAGAAACGTCGCTAAAAACCTAAATGAGAAATTTCCAGAGCATGAAATATTATTATCTCAATATACAGAAAAATCTGGAGCCGAATATTATTACTATGTGCAAATTTTAGCTAGCGAAGAAAAAGTAGAATTATTCTTCTCCAATGTTACAGGTGAAATTATCAGACAAATTGGCGGAGAAGACCCAATTGAGGATTTTGATAAAGAAAAACAATTAGTCGATAGAAAAGACCTTCCTTCTTCTATAGAAAAGTATATTTCAGAAGTCTATTCCGCTTTTAGATTAAGAGAATCTTTTTTACTTAATAATAAAGAATGGAAAAATACCTATTATATTATTCTTAGCCTTGACGGAGAACCTGATTTAGTAGAATTGTATTTTGACTTTAAAGGAAATTTAAAAGAGAAAAAAGATCCTTTTGAAGAGCGTAAAATAATGATACAGAATAATGAAGCTGTTGTTAATAAAAATGTTGAGCAAGAGAAAAAAGGAAATCAACCCGAAAACTATATCAGTGAAGATAAAATCCCTGAAGCAGTATTAAATATGTTTAATAAAAAAATGAGGAAAACAGAAAATACAATGTGGACTAAGGGCAAAAATAAAACCTATATTGCATATTATACTAATTTGATTACAGGAGAAGATGCTGTTTCTACTTTTGCAGAGAACGGAGAATGGCTTAAAACAGAAGAAAATGTGAATCCTAAAGATTTCAGACCTTTAATTACAAGGTACCTTGATGAAACATATCCGGAATTTGATATTCTTAAATCTGTTTTCTTATCCAAAAATGACAGAACTAAATTGTTTTATCTGCAAATTTATAAAAGAGAATGGGAAAGATTAGACACCCTTCCATATCATCAACTTTGGTTTAGTTATTCTGGTCGTTTGGAGAATAAAGAAGAAGTCTTTGTACTTCCTGAAGATGAAAAAATTGCAAAACAAAGAGAAGAGGAAGAATGGGAAAGCTTCCAGGAAACCCTTGAAGAAACTTCTTTCGATATAGAAAATCAAGACCAGGAAAGTATTAGTAGAAAAGAATTACCAACAAATATCACAGATTATATCGGCAAGAATTTTACTTCAGATTATCGTTATCGTGAAATTAAAATCAAAGAATATAAAGACGATTTAGCATA
>CAZJZP010000266.1:0-3059 GCA_964550505.1 uncultured Prolixibacteraceae bacterium
GCATTTTATTCAATGATGAAAAAATGCCTGTTATGTGCATAAATCCCGTAGAAGTAAATTTTGTTTTCATTTAAGATATTAAGAAAAATGATAATAGAATAGCTAATAAATATTATTAATATTGACTAAAGGCTTTTTCCACATGGGATAAGCCTTTTTTTTATAAAGTTTAACAAAATATTAAACACTTAGCTTTGTTTTGTTATCATAATTATTGTATTTTTGTAAAAATTTTACCAAGTTTATTATTAACTAAAAACCTAAATATTTATGAAAAAACTACTTTTATTATTTTTTACAATGATTATTTTTGTGGGATTTGGGAATGCACAAAATGTGTTATTTTCCGATGACTTTTCCACAGATAAAGGTTGGACAGGCTATGGATTAGAATGGGAAAGAGGTTCAGCAACTGCTAGCGTTGGCTGTTCAGGTAGTGCTGACCCAAGCATTGACCATACACCAACCGGAGATAATTACATCATAGGTAATTATATTGGGGGGTGTTATCCAACTTTATCAAGTACGTATTATTTAACTTCTCCAGTTATTGATTGCTCTTCTGAAACGATAGTCAATCTAGAGTTTTGGAGTCATTCAGGCTGCGAAAGTGGCTCTTTTGATCATATAAATATAGAGGTATATGACGGTACTACGTGGCAATCAATTTATACAAACGGGACTTCTTTCTCTGAATCTGCATGGACTTTGTGGACTTATGATGTAAGTACTCATGCAGCTGGAAATGCAAATTTTCAAGTAAGATTTGGTATTGGAACAACAGATGGTTCTGTCTTTTACAAAGGATGGAATATTGATGATTTTATGGTTTCATCGCCACCTCCTTATGATTTCCAAGCATCAGCGCTTTCAAATAATGGAACATCTTTTGTTGGTACAGATTATTCTTATTTTGTAGAAATTGAAAATACAGGAACAAACAATGACACCTATGACTTAAGTCTTGCCGGAAATTCATGGACAACAGTTATTCGTGATAAAAATGATGCTTCAACTATTACTACATTAGCAGTTAACTCTGGTGCTGTAGATACGTTTATGGTAAAAGTGAGTGTTCCTCTTTCAGCTACATTACTCGAAAAAGATACAGCAGCGATTACTGTAACATCTCAAGGCGCATCAGCTAATACAGTCAATGACACTGTTGTTACAACCGCAATAGCTCCTGTTACTTCTTATCCTTATTTGGAAGATTTTGAAGCAGGCGTACTAGCTTGGACAAACCTAGGAAGTCCGGCAGGAGAATTTTGGAGGATAGATGTTCCCGGAAATGGAGCAAACCCTGCGGAATATGCAGCTGATTATGACCATACAACAGGCTCAGGCCATATTGCATGGATTGATGATTCTTCACCTTATAATGCAGATTCTTGTGTTTTCTTATCTCCAGTTTTGGATTTATCTAGTTTAACAAATGTTCGTCTCGATTTTTGGTATTGGATAGGACAAGGAGCTCCAAGTGCATCAGAATTGAGCATTGCTGTGTTTGATGGAAGTGTTTGGACTGTTATTGATACCGTTACTGGTTCTGTTGATGATTGGGAACAATATGTAGTAGATATTACAGCATATAAATCAGCAACTACCCAAATTGCATTTATTGGATATGAAAATCCTTCCTATTTTGATAATGATATATCTATTGATGATATTAAAGTTTATGAGCCTTTAGCTTATGATTTTACAGCAATAAGTTTGGATAATGATGGTGTTGGTTTTGTTGGCACAGATTATTCTTATTTAGTTGAAATAACTAATACAGGAACAAACAATGACACCTATGACTTAAGTCTTGCTGGAAATACATGGACAACGCTTATTCGCGATAAAAATGATGCTTCAACAATAACAACATTATCTGTTAACTCAGGCGCTGTTGATACCTTTATGGTAAAGGTAAGTATTCCTGTTGCTGCTGCTTTAGGAGATATGGATTCAGTTACATACACTATTACATCACAAGGAAATACTAGCATGATTCATGATAGCAAATTATATACCACTGCTTTTGCTCCTATTCAGGCACCATACACAGAAACACTAGAAGATAATAGCCCATATAGAGATGTTGCATGGATGCAAGATATGCCACAGGATTTATTTTTTGATTTAGATCAAAGTTTTGCGCATAATGGTAATATTTCAGTTTATTGTAATAGCGGTACTTATGCAACAGATGGAGATACCGCTAGAGTATATGCATTATTTGATCTTTCTTCTGTGACAGAAACTGAATTAAGATTCTGGATGTATCATACAACAGCATATTCATCGTATAATGATTCTGTTCAAGCACAAGTATCTCTTGATGGTGTCAATTGGACAGATGTAGGTGAGATGTATTATCGTTATGATGCTAGTGGTGATTTTTGGAGTGAACATATTGTAGATTTATCTGCATATGATGGACAATCGTTGATTTTTATCGGTGTTACAGCGTATAGCGCTTGGGGAGAAGATATGTATTTTGACGACATCTATGTTGGACCCAAACCTCCTGCAGAACTTATTTTCACAGAAATTATGTACAATCCACCTGAAAGTGGTACAGATAGTTTGGAATTTGTAGAAATATATAATAAATCAGATATGTATAGTGTGCAGTTAGAAAACTATACCTTTGATTATCATACAAGTGGTGCTGTTCACACTTTCGGAGATATTGTGTTAGGACCTCAGGAATATCTTTGTATAGCAAAGGATTCTGCTGTTTTCCATGATTTCTATGGTATTATTGCGGAAGAAATGAATGGTCCTGGAAGTTTTTCTGGTTTATCTAACAGTGGAAACAGAGCTGTTATGATTAAAGATCCTTCAGGAGTAATCATTGATTCAGTTAATTATGATGATGGAGGTGCTTGGCCAACAGAACCAGATGATCATGGTCCTTCCTTAGTTATCTGTGATTATGATGCCGACAGAAACGATGGTGCAAATTGGACATATTCCACTGCTTATGTTGATACTATTGCAGATGGTTCTCCAGTATGGGCTTCCCCAGGTGCTAAAGACAATGCTTGTTTTATTTATGATATCGC
>CAZJZP010000267.1:0-3045 GCA_964550505.1 uncultured Prolixibacteraceae bacterium
GTTTTATTTTTTTTCTTCATAAGACTATATATTTTAAAAATTCGTCTTTCTCCTAACGCAAAAACAACTCCTAAACAAGAGTAGAAAACGTTAAATTTCGTTAAGCTTTCCTTAATTTTACTTTTTTAACAGAAAACTGCTGCTGTTTTTCTATTGATTTGTATCTTTGGGCTTGAATTTATGCAAAGAAAGCTGCATAAAAATGGCAAACAGATGAAACAGCATTTTTTTAAATACCAGGCTTGTGGAAATGATTTTATCATGATTGATAACAGAAATGCTCGTTTTGATACTGACAATTTTACTGTCATTTCCCAAATGTGTATGCGCCATTTTGGCATTGGAGCAGACGGACTAATTTTACTGGAAGAAGAAGCTAACGAATGCTATCGCATGCGTTATTTTAATGCAGACGGTAAAGAAGGAAGCATGTGTGGAAACGGTGGAAGAGCCTTTGTTGCCTTTTGCAAAAGTCTTGGATTAGTGGACAAAAAAATGCAATTTAAAGCTATTGACGGCATGCATAAAGGCGAAGTATTAGTTGACAAGCATCCCAATTATATTATTGCGTTAAGCATGCAAAATTGTACGGCAAAATCAGCAGAATTTATCAATACTGGTTCTCCTCACCATATTGTTGAAGTCAAGGATTTGCAAAACTACGACGTGCTCAAACACGGAAAAGAAATACGATACAGCGCCAAATATCCTGAAGGTGTTAATGTGAATTTCACAGAAAAAAAAGACGAAAACATTCATGTTAGAACATACGAAAGAGGAGTTGAAGACGAAACCTTGGCTTGCGGTACAGGCGTTACCGCTGTTGCCCTGTCCTATGCAATGAAAGAAAATAAAGAAGGTCAGTTGCATTACCAAATTCACACTAAAGGAGGCATTCTTGAACTTGATTTTAAGAAAAACAATCATCATTTTGAAAAGATTTTGTTAACAGCAGAAGCAAGTTTTGTTTTTGAAGGAGATTATACTATATGATTAAAGGAAAAGATATTATTCTTCGTGCACCAGAAATGCATGATGTGGATTTATTGTATCGTTGGGAAAACGACCAAAGTTTATGGCATTTGAGTAATACCTTAAGTCCGTTTTCACATTTTACGCTAGAGCAATATGTATTGCAGGCTACTAATGACATCTTTTCTCAGCGACAAGTCCGTTTTATGATTGAAAAGGACAAAAAAACTGTCGGTTGTATCGATTTATTTGATTTCGACCCAAATAACCAAAGAGCAGGAATTGGAATATTAATTGACAAAGAATATAGAAATCAACACCTTGCATCTTCAGCTTTGGATTGTTTATTAGATTATTGCTTCAACACATTAAACCTTCACCAGGTTTTTTGTTCTATTAGTAGTGAAAACAAAGATAGTTTGCATCTTTTTCAAAACAAGAAATTTGAAATTTGCGGTACAAAACAAGATTGGATTAGACTGAATGATAAGTGGATAGACGAATATCAACTACAATTACTAAAGAAAAATTACTGTAATGAACTCAATACAAATAGGAAAACCGAAAAGAAGTAAAGCTCCTAAGCGAATTTTCTTCTTTATTTTTAGCCTTTTTCTCATAGTCGGCATAAGTTTAGGTTATTTGCTTCACCGAAACGTATTTAAACCAAATATCGACCTTCATAATCTGGATTATATTATTATCTATATTCCGACTGGATCAGATTATGCTGATGTAAAAGAAATTCTCGCGAAAGAAGAGATTCTTGTTAATCCTGCTTCTTTTGAATGGGTTGCCAAGCGAAAAGGCTATATCGACAACGTAAAATCCGGCAGATACAAGATTACAAACCGCATGAATAACAACAAATTGATTAATATGCTTCGTGCCGGACATCAATTACCCGTTCAGGTAACATTCAACAATATTCGTAAACTGGACAAGCTAGCAGCCGTTGTTTCTGCTAAATTGGAACTCGACTCTGCTGATTTAATGAAGCTTTTTACTAACGAAGAATACATCAAAACGCATTTCGAAATGACAAAGGAAGAATTTCCAGCTATCTTTCTTCCAAACACTTATGAAGTTTATTGGAATATTTCAGATACCGCTTTTGTAGAAAGAATGTATGATGAATACCAAAAATTTTGGAATAGCGAAAGACTCGAAAAGGCAGAAGAAATTGGTTTAAGTCCTATTCAAATTACTACTATTGCTTCTATTATTCAGGAAGAAACCAATCAAGCGGACGAACTTCCCATCATGGCAGGAGTGTATATCAACCGCATCAACAAAGATATGCTTTTACAAGCTTGTCCAACAATACGTTACGCGCTTAACGATTTTAGCATTACACGGGTTTTAAATCGACATACAGAAATAAATTCCCCTTACAATACATACAAAAACAAAGGCTTACCTCCAGGACCTATTTGCTTAGCAAATCCACAAAGTATTGACGCTGTATTGAATTATGAGAAACATGATTATCTGTTTTTCTGTGCGAAAGATGATTTTTCAGGCTATCATGTATTTTCAAAAACCAATGCTGAGCACGAAAGAGCAGCCGCAAAATATAAAAAAGCTTATGTTATTTGGGAAAGAGAAAAAAAAGCAAAAGAAAATAATCCTTCAAACTAAAAAAAAATTGACAATGAAAAAGATTTTATTATTAGCTAGTTTAATTATCTGTTTACAAAGTCTTACTGCACTTAATCCTGTTAGAGAATATGATTTTACTCCTGCAGATTTCGGCATTAATTTCGAAAAAGTAGATATCAAAACCGACGATAATTACACGCTCAGAGGATGGTTGTTTTATCCCGAGCAAACTTCTTATGATATGGTAATTATCAGCCACGACGGAGAAGGAAATATGGCTGAAATGATAGAAATCGCCAGTCAATTTATGTCGCTGGGATACAATGTATTAACTTATGATTATCGGGGATATGGAGAAAGTGATGATTTTGACATCAACACTAAATTCTACGTTTATGCGCAATTTGCAACGGATATGGCTGCAGCAGTTGACTACGTGCGAAAATACCATTCCAAATGCAGAAATGTTAC
>CAZJZP010000268.1:0-3041 GCA_964550505.1 uncultured Prolixibacteraceae bacterium
AGAACAACAGCGCCCTCGCCTATTCTTAAATCTTTTTGAACTCCAACTTGTCCCCAAAGCGTAACATTGTCTTCTAAAACAACAACGCCTGCAATACCAACCTGAGAAGATATAAGGCAATTTTTCCCGATGACAGTATCATGACCAACTTGGATATGGTTATCCATTTTCGTTCCTTTTCCTATCCTAGTAGTTCCGGAAACTCCTTTATCTATCGTACAACAAGAACCTATTTCAACATTGTCTTCTATCACAACATTTCCACAGCCTTCCAGTTTTTCCCAATAATCTGGTCGACGTTTAAAATAAAAGGCTTCGCCTCCAATAACGGAATTGGAATTAATAATCACATTATCTCCAATAACGGAATTGTCATAGATACTGACATTCGAATGAATAATACAGTTTTTACCAATAACAACATTATTTCCAATAAAAACATGGGGTTGTATAATTGTTCCCTCTCCAATGATTGCCGAATCAGCGATTGCTTTATTGGAAGGAACAAAAGGAGAAAAACGTTTCACTAAACTTACATACTCCTTAAAGGGATCTTCTGCAAAAACGATAGATTTTCCACTTGGAACATCCACTTTTTTGTTTATTATAATAATTGAAGCAGATGACTCCAATGCTTTTTTATAATACTTGGGATGGTCAACAAAAGTAATATCTCCTTTTTCTACCATGTGGATTTCATTGATTCCACTAACTAAAATATCAGGGTCTCCAATAATTTCAACACCGTTCAAAAAACTGGTTAATTCAGATAATTTATATGCTGTTTGAAATTTCATCTATTAGTTTTTAATTCTTTCAGAATATTCTCCTGTACGTGTATCAATCTTAATAATTTCTCCATCAGAGACAAAAATAGGAATATTAACAGTTGCTCCTGTCTCTACCGTAGCTGGCTTTAATGTGTTTGTTGCTGTGTCTCCTTTTAAACCCGGTTCTGTATAAGTTATTTCTAACTCAACAAAAGGTGGTAACTCACAACTCAAAGGTGTTTCTGTATCAGCATGGAAAACAATTTCAACATTTTGTCCGCTTTTTAAAAATTGTGGAGCATTAATAATTTCCTCTTCTATTTGGACATCTTCCCATGTTTCTTGATTCATAAAATGATAACCTAAATCATCCTTATAAGAAAACTGATAGGGTCTTCTTTCAATACGTGCAACATCAATTTTAAATCCTGATGGAAAAGTGTTGCTAAGTACCTTACCTGTTTTTAAATTTTTTAACTTGGTTCGAACAAAAGCAGAGCCCTTTCCTGGTTTCACGTGTTGAAATTCAACAATAGCATAAATGTCATTATTATAATGAATACATAAGCCATTTCTAATATCTGCTGTGGTAGCCATTCTATTGCTTATTTGAATTTTGGCAAAAATAAGAATTTTTATTTATTCTACCTAATTATATTTTCCATTAATAGCAAATCATGCCTTTCTATGATTAATCGATAAAATAGCGTATTACATCTAAAAAAACACTATTTGGTTGATTTTTACATCATTTTTTTGTAATTTAAAGAAAGATTTAGAAAAGTATTATTGCAAGTCAAACATCGATTTGACAAAAGGGGGAACCACAAAACAAAACTAGAAATATTTAAAGCGGATAGATGTGTTTGCTTTACTGGAATAACTATGCTTGAAATAAAATAAATAGATATATAAACCTAGTCAAATGACTAATAAAAACTATAAGCTATGAGGAACAAATACACTTTTATCAGTTTAATCGTCATCTTCTTCTTATTTATAATTTATCCTAACAATGATGACGTCCACGGACAATTAATAATTAACAACACTTTAACACCAGCTGAGTTAGTTCAAAACGTTCTAGTTGGCAATGGAGTTACTGTTAACAATATTAATTATGTCGGACCTGCTAATTCTATTGGATCATTTACTGCTGGTAATACTACTAATTTAGGGATGAATAGTGGTGTAATTATATCAACAGGAAGCATCTTTGATGCTCCCGGTCCAAATAATGCGGGAAACACATCGACTAACACTGGAGGTGGGAGTGATCCTGATTTAGCTGCTTTAATTCCTGGATACACAGTATATGACGCAACAATATTAGAATTTGATTTTGTTCCTCAATCAGATACAATAAAATTTAAGTATATTTTTGCCTCAGAAGAATACCCTGAATGGGTAAATTCAAACTTTAATGATGTTTTTGGTTTTTTTGTGTCAGGTCCAAATCCTTTGGGAGGAAATTATAATGCAGATAACATTGCTCTTATTCCAGGAACTTCTCTACCTGTTACTATTGACAATGTTAATGATGTGACTCCTTCTTATTCACAATACTACGTTAACAATACTTCTGGATTAACGATAGAATATGATGGCTTTACAACAGTATTAACTGCTTGGGCCTTAGTAGTTCCTTGCCAACAATATCATATAAAAATTGCTATTGGTGATGCAGGAGATCATATTTATGATTCAGCTGTGTTCCTGGAAGAAAACAGTTTTTCTAGCCCAACAGTTAATGTTGATTTGGTTTATACAAATACAATTGCAGGAGACACTGCAATTGAAGGATGTGTTAACGCTCTTGTAAATTTCACTTTAAATAATCCCCTCTCTCATGATTTAACCGTACATTATAATATAGGAGGTACTGCAATGAATGGTGTTGATTATGTAAATATACCCGATAGCATTGTCATTCCTGCTGGTATAGATTCTGTTGCCCTTGAAATTATTCCTATTATGGATTTAATAATGGAAGGAACAGAGTTTGTCGAGCTTATTGTTCAAAGTTCAATTTGTTACCAAGATACTGTATTAATTAATATTTTGGATAATAACCCTCTAAGCGCAATTACAACACCTGATACTAGTATTTGTGCTGACATTTCCTCTTTTCAACTTGAGGTTCAGGCTTATGGAGGAATAATGCCATATTCATATCAATGGAGCACGGGTGATACCAACCAACAAATTACAGTTTCTGTCTTTGGAAATAACACCTATTATGTTACGGCTACTGATGCTTGTGGAGGAATG
>CAZJZP010000269.1:0-3033 GCA_964550505.1 uncultured Prolixibacteraceae bacterium
TGTTCAGAGATACCGCTAGTTTTGATTGGAGAGGAGTATTAATTGACCATTTAGATAGAGGAATGCCTTTGTATTATGCTGGTTGGGCAGATACTATTTATGTTAGCGGCCATGCTTTTGTTTGTGACGGATACCAAGATAGTACTTTCTTTCACTTCAACTGGGGTTGGGGTGGTTCTTATGATGGCTTTTTTAATTTGGACAATTTAACTCCTGGAGGTTCTAATTTTACATTAAAACACGAAGCCGTAATCAATTGTTATCCCGATACGGCTTATGGTGCTTATCCTTATTATTGCAGCGGTCAAAAAATCTTAACTGCTCTTGATGGCAGCATAGAAGACGGTAGTGGACCAATTGAAGATTATCTTGATAATTCCTCTTGTTCTTGGTTAATTCAACCGCAAGGAGATTCCATCGAATTTATTACACTGAAGTTTTATGCTTTTGAAATGGCTTCTTCAACTGATTATGTTACCGTTTATGATGGCAGCACAAACGCTGATCCAGTCTTAGGTACTTTTAGCGGCTCGACTCTTCCTTCCACCCTTAATTCCTCGGGAGATGCATTGTTGGTGGAATTCCACAGTGATGGTTCAGGAACTGCAGCAGGTTTTTTAGCTGAATATACCTCCGAAAGAGTAGAGTTTTGTAATTTAAATCAATATGTATATGATGCTGATGGCTTTATTGAAGACGGAAGTGGAACATTTAATTATCGTGATTCAAAAATATGCCGATGGTATATTCAACCTTCTGGAGTTGGCTCTATTACATTGGATTTTATCAATTTTGATATAGATTCAACAGATTACCTTCGTATTTATGATGATTTAGGAATGGTAGCAGAATTAAAAGGAAATAGTCTTCCTCCGACACAAACATATAATACTTCAACTATGCTTTTGCACTTTTATTCCAGTCCTTATAATAATGCAGAAGGGTTTAAATTACATTATACTTCTTCTCCTGTTTCTATTGAAGAAGAAGAAAATAATGTTTTGAGCATTTATCCAAATCCTGCAACTGATCAAATCTTTTTGCAAATCAACATAAGCGAGGAAGAAGATATGCTCATAGAGATTTATAGTCTTGATGGACAAAGGATTTATCAGGAAGAAATTACAACAAACGATAAGACCTTAGACGAAGCAAGAAGCATTTTTGTGAGCGATTTTGCAAAAGGAATTTATCTTGTAAAATTAACCACAACAACAAAGCTTTATCAACAAAAAATTGTTTTACAATAAATGGAAAAGGAAGCAGCAAAGCAACGCATTAAGGTATTAACAAAGGAGTTGAAAGAACATAATTACCGTTATTATGTTTTGTCGCAACCGCTTATTACTGATTATGAATTTGATGCCTTGTTAAAAGAATTAGAAAACTTAGAAAAAGAATTTCCAGAATTTGCTGCAGAAGATTCACCCACGAAAAGAGTAGGAGGAGATATTGTTGATAGCTTTACTCAAGTGCAACATCATAATCCGATGCTTTCATTATCAAACACATATAGTGAAGCAGAGCTCATGGAATTCCATCAAAGAATTGTAAAAACAGTAGAAAATCCAATTTATTCTTGTGAGTTGAAATTTGACGGTGTTGCCATTAGTTTGCATTATAAAAATGGAAAACTTCAAAGAGCTGTTACTCGTGGTGATGGTGTAAAAGGAGATGATGTTACAGCTAATGTCAAGACAATAAGAAGTATTCCTTTAAGTTTGCGGGGAAATGATTATCCTGAATACTTTGAAATCAGAGGTGAAATTATCATGAGTCATAAAAGCTTCCAAGAGCTTAATCAACAGCGAGATGAAAATGATGAAGCCTTATTTGCAAACCCCAGAAATGCAGCTTCTGGAAGTTTGAAATTGCTCAATCCTAAGGAAACTGCCAAACGTAAACTGGATTGCTATTTTTATCTGGTGTATGCTGATGAATGGAGACTTGATTCTCATTATGAAAGCATGCGAAAAGCAAAAGAATGGGGATTCAAGGTTTCGGATTATTTGGTAAAATGCCATAGTTTGCAAGCTGTTATGGATTATGTTAAAGATTGTGAGAAAGCTAGAAACACCTTGGACTTTGATATTGATGGAGTGGTAATAAAATTGGATACGCTTTCATTACAAGAAAAATTGGGTTTTACTGCAAAATCGCCACGTTGGGCTATTGCTTATAAATTTAAAGCAGAGCGTAAAGCTACAATATTAGAAACAGTAAGTTACCAAGTTGGCAGAACCGGAGCGGTAACTCCTGTAGCAAATCTTCAAACAGTGCCTTTAGCAGGAACGATTGTTAAACGTGCGAGTTTGCATAATGCTGATATTATTGATTATTATGATTTGCATGAAAAGGATACTGTTTATGTAGAAAAAGGTGGAGATATCATTCCAAAAATTGTAGGAGTGGATTTAAATAAACGTCTGCCAACAGCAAAAAAAATTCATTTTATTACGCATTGTCCTGAATGTAATACCGCCTTAGAACGAAATGAAGGAGAGGCAGCACATTATTGTCCAAATACACTTGGTTGTCCACCCCAAATCAAAGGGAAGATTGAGCATTTTATTTCGCGAAAAGCAATGAATATTGATAGTTTGGGCGAAGGGAAAATTGAAATTTTGTATAATCAGGGAATTATTGCCAATGCTGCTGATATTTATGATATTCAAAAGGAAGATATTCTAGGTATTTCTAAAACCTATGTAAACGAAAAAGGAGAGGAGCGCGTTGTTTTTTTTAGAGAAAAATCAGTAGATAATATTATCAAAGGAATAGAAGAATCCAAAAAGCAGCCTTTTGAGAAGGTCATGTTTGCTTTGGGAATACGATATGTTGGAGAAACTGTAAGTAAAAAAATATGCCGACATTTTCAAAATATGGACGCAATAATGCAAGCTTCTTTCGAGGATTTAATCGCTGTGGACGAAATTGGAGAGCGTATTGCTGCTTCTATTCTGGACTTCTTTTCTATCGAATCGAATAAAAAAATAATCAGGCGTTTGCAAGATGCTGGATTGAATTTTTCTT
>CAZJZP010000270.1:0-3016 GCA_964550505.1 uncultured Prolixibacteraceae bacterium
AGGAAAAAGTAAAAAAGTAATTCATGCCAAAGTTCCATAAAGTTACGATAATAATCGCAATGAGTTTTGACAGATAAAAGTGCATTTTTGCTTTGTCATTTAATAGAAAAATGATAAAATTATTTAATGCCAAACCCACTAATGAAATGATAAAAAAAGAAGTATATTCCCTAGCAATATTTGGATTGATACTTTCAAAAGTCCATATCCTATTTAATATGTAATTTGTGGTGGCGGCAACACAAAAGCCGATAGAATTTGCAAGGTATTTATTGCTTTTCAATTTCTCCTTAAAAATCCATGTAAGACCAAAATCAACTAGCAGACCAGAAAAGCCTACTATGCCAAATTTGATGAATTTTAAGAGAAACGAATAACTAAGCATTTGTCAATTTTTAGGCAAAAATACAGCTTTTTTCAGATGAAGAAATTATTTTTTTAGCTTTTGTGTCTCAGTAGTCATAAGATTTGAAGGATTGGCATAACACATCTTCTGCATATAAGGTAAAAAGGATCGGGTTCCTTTGCCTGCTTTAATGCAATCCAAAACCCTGAAGTCTTTTTTCGCAAAGCGAGCACCAAAAATCCATTTTATCTTAGGGAAATGAATAAAAATAGCTGGATGCATAATCCCCGAAGGTCCAAGCATGAAAATCGATGCTTCTGCTTTGCTGTTTTTGTATATTTCGTTAAAACTATTGTTGAATATGCTGGTTGAAGTAAGTATAATTATATCAGCAGTAGAAATAGCCTTCATTTGATTTTCCATGTTTTCTAAAATTTCATCTTCTTCTGTTTTATCAAAAATCTGCAATGGGATATGCTCTCTTTTGAATTTCTCTACTAAAGATCGAAAAAAACCTATCATCACAATGTTTTTGTATTGACTAAAATCCAATTTCTCAAAAATATCCATGCCGGGATCTTCTAGCTGATAATTAAAAACAGCGTTGAAATAGGCTTGAGCAAAAGCCCGGTGCGAAAAAAGTCTAAGATTTAAATTGTCAAAATCATTAATATCAAAAGACAAATCCATATTCAATGTAGCGCAAACACCTATTTGTCCGTTTTTTAGCAATACAGCTAGATATTTTTTTCCACACACTATTTCTTCAATATTATCTTTCTCTATGCCATAGCGTTGATGGAATTCTGCTAGTATTTCTATCATCTTTTTTGCTGTAAATATACATATTTTTTTCCTTCCCACATTTTATAATAAAACAAAGATAATCAGCATTATTTATAAATTCAATCGATATGCAAAAAATAACATATTGACAATTATCATCTTAAAAGTTTTTTAGACCAGAAAATTTTATATTTTTGTTGAAAATCGAATAATACTAATAAAAAGATATAATTATGAACGCGACAGAATTAAAAAAGAAACACAAAGTATTGGCTGAGTTCAAGTATCAGCACACGCCTTTAGATCGAGGTTATACTGACAAAACTTTATTTGTAGATTTGTCAAAAAAAGAAATTAAAGAAAAAGATATTCCAGCCGAAATGAAAGAGAAGTTTGTTGGAGGAAAAGGCTATGGTTTACGTTATCTTTGGGATGCTGTTACTCCAAAAACAAAATGGAATGACCCTGAAAATGAGATTATTATTTCTGGCGGTCCTATTTGTGGGGTAACACAATATTCCGGAACAGGAAAATCATTGGTAGTTAGCTTATCTCCACAAACAGATGCTCCAATGGACAGTAATGTCGGTGGTTATTTCGGACCTTTTTTGAAATTTTCTGGTTTTGACGCTTTCGAATTATCAGGAAAATCAGACAAAGAAGTTATGATTTTTATCGATGGAGTAAACCATAAAGTTCAGATTCTAGATGCTAGCGAAGATGTTATTGATAGTCATGTTTTGGCAGAGCAACTTACCGAAGCTTATGCAGACGACGAAAAAGACAGAAAAAACATTTCTGTTGTTTCTGCCGGTTCTGCTGCAGATAATTCATTGATTGGAATGCTGAATTTTAGTTTCTTTGATATGAAAAGAAAGGAAGTACGCTTAAAACAAGCGGGAAGAGGCGGAATAGGAACTGTTTTCAGAGATAAAAAAGTGAAAGCTGTTTTTGCCAAAGTGCCAGGTGTTAAAGGAAATCTCAACAATGTAGTGGATTTAAATGCCATCATGGAAAGAGGAAAAAGATTTAATGCTGAAATGAAGCATGATGATGAGCAATGCGAAATGAAATCCAAAGGTACGGCCCATCTTACAAACGTAATGAATGATTATGATTTATTCCCAGTCCATAATTTCAAATATGGTAGCCATAAAGATGCACACAAAGTACATTCTGATATTTATAAAAAATACTTTACACAGGGTGTTCCTGATGGCTGTTGGATTGGCTGTAATATGTCTTGTGCTAAAGGTGTAGATAATTACAAATTAAGAACAGGTCCTTATAAAGGACAAAATGTATTAGTGGAAGGTCCTGAATACGAAACAGCTGCTTCTTTAGGCTCTATTATGGGTATTTTTAATCCAGAATTTACCATAGAATCAAATTTCTATTGCGATACATACGGAATTTGCACTATTTCCTGGGGTACAATCATGGGATTTGTGATGGAATGTTATGAAAATGGCATTTTAAATGAGGAAAGAACAGGCGGATTGAAGTTGAACTTTGGAAATGAAGATAATGCAATGGAATTGCTGCATCAAGTTGCTCGCGGCGAAGGTTTTGGTAAAATTGCAGGCATGGGAGTGAAGAAGATGAAAGAATATTTTATCGAAAAAGGCTGGGGAGATCCACAATTCTTGCAAGATATTGGAATGGAAAACAAAGGCTTGGAATATTCACAGTATGTTTCTAAAGAATCGCTTGCACAGCAAGGTGGTTATGCAATGACAAACAAAGGTCCTCAACACGACGAAGCTTGGTTGATTTTTATGGATATGGTAAACAATCAAATCCCTACTTTTGATGATAAAGCAGAAGCTCTACACTATTTTCCTATGTTCAGAACATGGTTTGGATTACAAGGATTATGTAAAT
>CAZJZP010000271.1:0-3000 GCA_964550505.1 uncultured Prolixibacteraceae bacterium
TTGAGGATTGTAAGTGTCATTTATTATCCAATAGAGCATTTGATCGCCCTCAATATCGGGATAATCACCATCATAAGGATTATAAATAGCATCTCCATTAACATCAACAAAAGGAGCAAGGTTTTTTGCCTGATTTCCTGTACCGTGTGCTGGCCAACTTAAAATATCAGCAGGTATTTGATAATTTCCTGATGTAAGTAATCCATTATCAAACCTCCACTTGAATTCTTCAATTTGGTATTTTGTTAAATTCCACACTTTTTTATAGGCTTGCATGCTTGTGGGACTAATCGTAGCTGTTGTAGTATCAAGAGGACCACTACAAAAATGTGCCCCATTTGCTGCAAAACGTTCCGCTGAAAGATGCAGTTTCCCCTGTGCATCAAGACCGCCTATCCATGGAGATAAGGTGAAAATACTTGTTTTTCTCGTAGGCGCAGGAACCCTATAATGTGCCGCATGAAGGTTTTCATCATGAAAAACAAGAGCTGTTGGAGAAAGCAATGCATGCACTTTATTTATTTCCAAATACTCATATTGATAATTATATGGAATTAAATAAAAAGCAGATAAAGGAATAGAATACAAAACATCATCAAAAGCCTTACACCAAACAATTCCACTATCGACATAACTAAAGAGGATATTGTTTCCTGGAAAATTTGGTAGGACTTTATACGCTTTGGCATAGTTGTTTTCAATAATAACAAAACAACTACTATCTTCAATATTCGTTCTGTAAATAAATAAATTACTATCGCAAATCGCTAAATAGTTGATGCCAGAGCCGTTGAGCAAGCTAATAGCTTTATCTTTACTATAAAGAGATAAAAAACTTTTTTTTGTATTGCCGTCCCATAAGCGATAATCTTCCCAAAGACTACTGAGTATAAGTTTATTATCGGGTGTTTTAACTAATCGGCTTTTTGCACAAGAAGTGGAATCCAGCAAAGAATAACTTCCACTGGAAAACCGCAATGCCATATATTCTCCGGCAATAATAATATCGTTTTGCAATACTTCCATTTCGGTGTAATTGTATTTTACAACAGTTGAAGAATTTATATCATAGCGTTTAAAAAAATAAAATGGTGTAATATTTACTTTATAATCTTGCCATGTTCCTTGAAGAATATTAAGAACAGTGTCTGATCCAAAAGCAATAAGCTGGTTGTTATCCCAAAGAGCATTAAAAATAGTATTGCTGCTTAGTCCGTTTGTGGTGTCGTAAACGTGCAAAACAGAGAATGGGGTTTTTTGGCAAATCAAAATACCGCAATCACTTCCAAGAATAAGACTATCATTTTTTTCGAAAATAGAATAAATGGTATTTGTTGGTAAATTACTATTTACACTATCATACATTGTCCAATTATTATTATCGAAATATCCTATTCCTGCATCAAAGCTGCTTGACCAAATTTGACCTTGCTGACTTAAGATAGCATCCGTAGTATAGGAAGAAGGAAAACTTTGGTAATAAGTTACTTGTGAAAACAGAAAAGAAGGAATAATAATCAAGAGGGAGAGTAATAATTTTTTCATAGTAAATGCTTTTTTGAACCGTAAAGATAAGAAAAAAAAACTAATATATCAAATACTCAGCAAAATAAAGTAAAAAGAAACAGTTTTCGGTAAGTTTTAAACAGTTTTGGGTAAAGTTAAAAAAAATGCCAATATTTGTACAAATTTTAAATTGCTTTTGTGAAGCTGAGTTTTAAAAATAATACATTTATCATCTTTACAGGCTTTATCCTGCTGAGTATTGCCCTGCGTTTTTTGTCTTTTCAATATAGCGTTATTGACCACGATGAATCTACTTATTTAGTTATTGCACAGGAAATTCTTGATGGAAAAACGCTTTATGTGGATGTTTGGAATATTAAGCCCCCGGGAATATTTTTGCTCTTTGCAGCCTTGTTAAAAGTCTTTGGACATTCTATTTGGGTGATACGATTAGTTGCAGCAATAGTTATTGGTCTAACTGCCGGTTTTTTGTTTTTGAGCCTGAAACGTTGGGGAATAAAGCAAAAATATGCTCTTTTTGCAGGAGTGTCATCTGTTCTTCTTTGCGCCGTGCATAAGTGGAGTTTTGCCGCCAATACGGAAATTTTCTTTCTATTGTTTACTGCCATCGGATTATTTTTCTTTAGTGGAAAAAAACGCCCTGCAAATTTCTTTTTAAGCGGATTATTTATTGGTTTAGGCTTTGTAATAAAGTATGTTGTGCTTTTTGATATCGCTGCTTTTGGGCTTTTTTATCTTCTCTTTTTCAGAAAAGAACATAAAATTAAACTACTATTACAGAATAGCATTGCAATGGGCTTGGGTTTTATCATCCCTTATGTATCCGTCATTTTATACTATTATTTTGGACCAAATTTCGAAGCATTTCGTTTCGTTAGCTTTGTTGTTCCCCGTAATTATGCCAATAGTTTCGATAGCATAAAAGCGGTTCTGTTTTTCTTGGAATTTCATTTGATATACGCTCCTTTTGTATTCTTGTTTATTCTGGCTCTTTGGAAGGGAAAAAATAGAAAAATCGTTTATTTTTCCCTTATTTGGTATGTTTTGGTATGGATGATTGTTCTTCTACCAGGAAAGTTTTTCCATCATTATTATTTTCAATTATTGCTTCCTTTAGCGTTTATGCTTCCCGAAGCCTTTAATAACGATACCAAAGTCCAATATTATTTATTAAAACAGAAAAAATACATTATAGGTCTTTTTATTCTTCTTTATTTAATCTGGAATATCGCTTTTCAATACCAGTCCTTTGTAAAGAAAAAGGATTACCGAAGAGAAGTTGCAAAATATCTAAACGAACATCTTCAGGAAAACGAAAGCATATATTGTAATTACAGCAGTATTATTTATTTTCTTTGTTCTACTTCTCCTCCACAAAAATATATTCATCCCAGCTTGCTGACAAAACAAGAACATATTGAGGCAATAGCGGTAGATGTTGAAGAAGAAATGCGCAGAATAGTGCAGGCTGAA
>CAZJZP010000272.1:0-2953 GCA_964550505.1 uncultured Prolixibacteraceae bacterium
TTCTTCAAAGTCTATGCCTTCCGTTTTACTAATGACGGTAATTTTTATATCTTCAATATAACCAACTAAATCATCAGAAAGTTTTCTCACTTCCTGTGCTTTGTCGAAATTTTCTTTCACTTTTTCAGGATTAACAGTCATTTGTTTATCAAACATGGCATAATTACCCTCTACTTTTTGTGAAAGAATTATATTGGTACTTTCCATACTTTCATTTACAACAATGAAAGCATTTAATATGTCTTTAGAAACATTAAGGGCTAAGAGGGCGGTGAGTACGAGGTACATCATCGCAATCATCTTTTGCCGCGGCGTTTCTTCACAATTTTTCGAACCCATAATTTATACTTCTTTAAAATTAAACATCCTAAGAATTATTTACCTTACGCATTAGGATTAGTGGACATAGCTTGAAGCATATTTCCATAAACCTTGTTTAATGCACCAAGATTTTGTGCTAATGCATTCAATTCTTCTCTGTATTTCGTAGTATTTTCTAGAGAATCATTGATGTTTTGAGCAAAAGCAGACATTCCTTCACGCAATTGTTGTGTTTTTTCCAATTGCTCGTTAGAACTCTGTAATTGTAACTCATACACTGCATTTAATGCACTTAAATTCTTAGATATATTTTGAAGTTGTTCTGCATAAGATTTTCCATCAACAGAAGAAAAGTCAATAGCTTCTGCTGATTTTGTTAATGAATCTGCTGATTTAGAATATTTATCTGCTAATAAATTGGCAGATTCTGTTGCTTTGCGAATGCTATTCACATAATCATCCGTAACATTCATATCGCTTCCTAACGCTTCAGCTACTTTTTTATATGCTTCTGATGAACTGGAAGCAGAACCAGTAGCATCTTTCACTGCATTAACATAAGATTCAGTAATTAATGTATTTTGATTCATTGCTTCAGCAGTCTTTTTGTATGTACCAGAAAGTTCTTCAACAGACTGTGCAGCTTTACTTAAATTGCTAACATAGCCATCCGTAGCAGCTGCCGCATCAGACATTCCTGAAATTTTGTTTGCGTTATCGCTAAGATTTCTCATTCCGTCAGCTAAACTTTGTATCAATTCTGGACCTATTTTAGCTTCTGTTAACATATCATCTAATTGTTCTGTAACTGGCTTATCTAATGTTTTAGATTTTTTAGTAGCAACAGCTTGTTCTCCATCGAATTCTTCCGGATGATAAAGATGTGCTAATTCCGGATAAACCAAACTCCAATCAGGAGCAACATGTTGAGGCTCAAAAGCGGAGAAGAAAAAAATCAAAGCTTCTGTTCCTAATCCAGCTATAAGCATAGGACCAGCACCTGGATAGTGCTGAATTTTAAATAAAGCTCCAAGAATTACTACGGATGCACCCCATCCATATAATTTTGGCATAAATTTTTTATACGCTTTACTTTCTGCAAAATTGTCTATAAAACCCATAATTCCTAATAATTAAATTGTTAATACTAAATTTTGATTGTTTGTGTTATTTTTTGTTTGCTATTGTTATACATTAATTATATACGTTAGACGAAGTTGGTCCATCACCTTTTTCTCTTCCAAGATATGATTGAACACATCTAAATCCTACGTATGATTTTCCTGAATCCTGATATTCAAAAGTACGAGAACTTGTTTGCATATAATAACCAATATCTTTCCATGAACCTCCACGTATTACTTTTCTTTTATATACAATGGCATCTTCATCTTTTGCTTCATAAGCATAGTGCATATTCATATCATGAGCAAATTCGTAAGAAGACTCATTGTATGCGTCCATTGTCCATTCACTCACGTTCCCTGACATGTCATATAAGCCAAAGTCATTTGGAGCATAGTGAGCAACAATAATAGGATAAATTCCGCCATCATCAAGGTAATTACCACGTAAAGGTTTGTAGTTTCCTAAGAAACAACCATTGCTGTTTCTAATATAAGGACCACCCCAAGGATATGGAGATAATTTCAATCCACCTCGTGCTGCCCATTCCCACTCTGATTCTGTAGGTAATCTAAAATCATTTACTATTGCACTGGTAGAGTTCGCTCTTATATATCCATTCATAAGCATTGTTCTCCATATACAAAAGGCTCTGGCTTGCTTCCAGTTAACACCAACTACTGGATAGTGGTCATAAGCAGGATGCCAAAAATAACTTTTTGCTATCGGCTCATTATATGAATAAGTAAAGTCATGTATCCAACATAAAGTATCGGGATATACATTAATTACATCCTTTTTAATATATACCGAACGATCTTGAAGACCTTGTGGTCTGTTCAGATGTGAAGCAGGGTCTTGTTCGTCTCTGGCTACAGGATTATTCCAATCTTTTTTAGATGCAGCTTTATAATCTATCCAATAATATTCGAAATTTAATTTTCTCCAATCCAATTGCTTTCTTCTGTAAAAACGTTCGTGTTCGGGCAAATACATATCTATCAGCAATTCTCTTTCTTCCTCGCCATCCCATCGAATTTTTTCTTTCCAATTAATTTTTGGAGGATCATACATTTCACCATATTGGTTTTCTTCTATCAAATGTCCTTCAATACCACCTTCGCCTAAGGTAACGTGAGCAATAGAATCTTTTACCCATTGAACAAACTGTCTATACTCGTTATTAGTAATTTCTGTTTCATCCATATAAAAAGATGTAACTGTTACTGTTTTGTGTCGAGTAACTTGTTCATAAGGGACATCTCTGTCGCTTACTCCCATTTGGTAGGAACCCTGCGGAATATATAACATTCCAAAAGGATCAGGTTGATACCATTGTTCTCTGTTTTGCACCCCTATGAGGTTTCCTCGTCCTGAGTTATCGCATGAAGCTAATAGCACGACAACCACTAAATATAAAAGCAATTTTTTCATATTGGATGTATTTATTTGCTGTTTTTTCCTGAGTCTTTTTATTAAACGCATTTATTGTTACGATTATTTTATC
>CAZJZP010000273.1:0-2951 GCA_964550505.1 uncultured Prolixibacteraceae bacterium
TAATATCACTTCCAACCTTCTCCCGCACTTCTTTAACTTTGTGCTCGTTATTACTAACAAAAACTATTCGTTCCATATTTTAAGCTTTTTCATCCTATCAATAAAGCAAATCTCCACAATCACTCTTTAATACACTACCAACTTCCGAACCACCTCTTCATTCCCATATTCAACCACCAAATAATAAACTCCAGCTTCAATTCCTTCCAAAGAAAGGCGAATAGGATAGAAATCTGCGTGCAAATTTTCTTTTTCGATAAGTTTGACAAGCTGTCCGTTAGTGTTGTAAACGCGAAGGGAAATGTTTCCGTATTCAGGAATAACGATAGGAATGGAGATACTTTGGTGAGCAGGATTAGGATAAATTTCCCCCACCACAAAGTTCTTTGTTATACTGGCACATGCTTTATTATTATTCGGATTATCATCCTCAAAATTTCCAGGGATTTCTGCTCTTACGCAAACATAATCGCTTCGGGAAGGGGAAGAAAGAGAAAAGCGCGCATTAAACTCATAATCAACAAATTCTCCGGGCATCAGTTCTCCATTCCATTCTTCTATGAGCGGCGGATTACTTCCCAGCTGACCGTGAAGGAAAAGCTGTTCGATTTTGCGATTGCCGGCATTAACAATTCTGGCTTCTACTTTAAGCTGTTGATTGCTGGTATCCAATACCGTTAGCTTGTCGATAGCCACATCAAAGTAGGAGGGAATCATATAGACGGTTTTACAAAGCGTGTCGTAGCAAAAATAAGGATTGATAGCGATAAGGCAAGCGTCGTATAAGCCAGTATCCGAATACACATAAGTTGGATCACTAATGCCAGAGATTATCGTTCCATCACCAAAATCCCAGATATAATCATCGGCGCCGTTGCTGTAATTAGTAAAAGATATGTTGACAGGAGGGATGCCATATTCTGGATCAATGCTAAAATCAGCTGTTGGTACTGGAAAAATGGAGATGGTGTTATTCGCAATATCTGTACAGCCCTTATCTGTAGTAACGGTCAATTTTACGGTATAATTTCCACTGTCAGGATATATATTGAGCGGATTTTGCAGACTAGATTGCCCAAGATTACCAGAAAGATCCCAATCCCAACTTTGAATATTACCACTGCTAACAATAGAAGAATCAAAAAATTGGATGCTTTGACCAGCACAGTGATTATCCCAGAAAAAATGCGCATTGGGAAGCGGATAAACATCCACTATCTTTGTTACACTATCGCTGCAACCATTTATGGAAAAAACTTTTAGGCTAACGCTATAACTACCGGCATTATCATAAGCCTGATAAGGATTTGGTATCGTACTGCTATTTCCGTTACCCAAATCCCAATTCCAATAGAGAATGTTTTCCCAGGAAGTTGTTTGGGTTTCATCACTAAAGAAAATATTTTCTAAGGCACAAGCTTGCTGAAAACTAAAATCCGCTTGCGGAGTGTTTTTTATCTCTATGCTTTTGGACACGGTATCTACACAGCCATATTCATTTTCTACTATTAAACGACAAAGATAAGTTCCGCTGCTATCGTATTGATAAACAGGTTGCTGAATTAAAGAACTGTCGTTTAGGGCAAAAGGATCATTAAAATTCCACTTCCAGGCGTTGAGATTACCATAAGTCGAAGACGATAAATCCACAAAAGCAATTTCTTGTCCATGACAGCCTTGTACAGGAGAAAAATCTGCCTGAGGCAAAGGAATCACAAAAACGCTATCACTAAAGCTGCCCACACATCCGGAATCTGTTAGCACTTTTAAGCTCACATGCTGTTTGCCAGCACTGCTGAAAGAATATTGCGGATGCTGATTTGTTAGCGTATCATTTTCATTAAAAACCCACTCCCAACTTACAATATTCCAAGGAGCAATAATATTGGAAGTATCAGTAAACTGTGTTGCAAGACCAAAACAACTGCTATCTGCAATAAAACCAGTATTAGGAATTAAGCCGGAAACCGTAACATTGATAGTGTCATAAGCCGTACAGCCAAAACTATCGCTAACAGTAAGCGAATATACTCCACTTGTATCAATTCGCTTTGTAGCTGTTGTTTCTCCAGTATTCCATAAATAACTTACGGCTTCTGAAGCTCCGCTGAGCAGACTAATTTCTTCCCCCTCACAAACAGAAATATCAGCTCCTAAATTGGCATAATAGGGAAAAGAATCCACCACTACCACAAAGCTATCCCTTTTGGAAAAACCCAAACTATCTGTAACTTCCAGCCAATAGGTGCCAGCAGCTGTTATCTCCAGCAAACTATCTGTGCTCGCATCTGACCAAAGAAAAGCATAATTGCTGTCTAATGCTACCGAAGCAATAATAGTATCTCCAAAGCAAATAGTGGTATCTCTCAATGAAAAATCCGCTAGATAGCGAACATAAATACTGTCTATACTCTCAAAGCCAAAAATATCCGTAGCAGTGAGTGAATAAATACCATTGTTGTTGACTGTAATACTTTGGCTGCTATCTCCGGTATTCCATAAATAATCAGTGAAATGATCTGCAGCAGTAATAGCTGTATCTCCAAAACCATACTCTACAATAATATCCTCTCCCAAATTAACTGCCGGCGCATACTTATGCCGCAAATACAGCTCATTTAAAGCATAGAGGCTATCATTTAAAGGAGCATAATAATAAATCAATTCCGCCATATAGCCGTTGCAGGCTCTTTCAGAACCATAGTACCTGCTTTTACCAAGCCAATTCATGCCAAAATGATAGCCGTATGAAGAAATAGAATCTCCAATTGTTTGATTGTATTTGATTTTGGCAAAATAGGATTGCCAATAATTACCATAGCTTACAGTATCTTGTTTCACACTTACTAAGGCAAAATCAGTAGTTTTTGAAGAATTAACAACACAATTTCTGTTCCCGTTAAACCTAAATCGAGCATAATCATCGCGGATAAACAAACCAGGATCAACTT
>CAZJZP010000274.1:0-2635 GCA_964550505.1 uncultured Prolixibacteraceae bacterium
TGCTTTTGCACGACATACTTTATAGTAAGAGCAGCCCCACCACGAGTATCACCGTCAAGTTTGGTTAATACCACACCATCGTAATCCAAAACATCGTTAAAGGCTTGTGCAGTATTCACAGCATCTTGTCCTGTCATTGCATCCACAACAAAAAGCGTTTCATGTGGATTGATGCTTTTATGAATACTGGAAATTTCTTTCATCATTGCCTCATCAATTGCTAAACGACCAGCCGTATCGATAATAATTAAGTTATTTGCATTTTCTTTAGCATGTCGAATGGCATTTTTGGCAATCTTAACCGGGTCTTTTTGCTCTTCTTCAGTGTAAACAGGAACAGACACTTGCTCTCCTAATACCTTCAACTGTTCGATAGCTGCAGGTCGATATACATCACAGGCAACTAAAAGTGGTTGTTTTCCATGTTTAGATTTTAGGAAATTAGCTAGTTTAGCAGAAAAAGTCGTTTTACCAGAACCTTGTAAACCAGCAATTAGTATGATTGACGGATTAGTCTTAATATTTACCTCTGCTTTTTCACTTCCCATCAATTCTGCCAATTCATCATGGACAATTTTGGTCATTAATTGATTGGGCGAAACAGCTGTTAGTACATTTTGACCTAAAGCTTTTTCTTTAACTGTATCCGTAAATTCTTTTGCAATTTTGTAATTAACATCGGCATCTAATAAAGCTCGACGTATTTCTTTAAGCGTATCGGCTACGTTAACTTCTGTAATGTGCCCTTGTCCTTTTAAGGTTTTAAAGGCTTTTTCTATGCGTTCGCTGAGATTTTCAAACATAATTATTGAATTTGAGGGCAAAGATATAAAAAACCACTCATTTTCCATTTATTGTATTGATGAAAAATCGACAAATGAAATTCAACTTGTATTTTAGTGTTTTTATAGAAAATAATTTGCAGTAAAGCGTATTATTTCTATTTTTGCAAAAAAGTATTAATTAAATTATTAACACTGCTGAATTCAAGTCACAAATGCAACTTTTTGATTAGACAAATTTAGAGATAAAAATTCTATTGGCGATAAAAATCCCAATTTTTTTCTGGGTCTGTTATTTAACTTGTGTTGAACATATTTAATATCTTGATTAGTAACACTTTCAAAAGATGATTTTTTGGGAAAATACTGTCTTACAAGTCCGTTTAAGTTCTCGTTAGCACCTCTTTCCCAGGAATGATAAGGTTTAGCGAAAAAGAAATCAATATTAATATCATTTGCTATTTTTTCATGTTCTGCAAATTCTTTCCCATTATCAGCAGTAATTGTATGTATCCAATGTGCATTCTCCCTGAGAGTTTCTCCAACTTTGATAGCCAGTTCTTCGGCATTTTTCCCATTTAGCTTTTCCATCCAAAGAAAACTACTTACTCTGTCATTAATAGTCAGTATTGCTCCTTTGTGATTTTTTCCAATAACAGTATCAATTTCAAGGTCTCCAAGTCGAGTTTTTTCATTTACAATCTCCGGGCGTTGAGAAATGTCAACTCTGCCTTTAATTATTCCTCTGCTATCTTTAGCTGCTCCCCTTTTCCTGTATTTCCTACCTTTTCTTCTAAGATGAAGATATAAAAGACCTTTTTCTTTTTTGTCATTCCATACATATTGATAAATACGCTCATGACTTACACAAGGCAAACCTTCTAGTTTCGCTCGTCCTACAATTTGTTCAGGGCTGAAATCTTCTTTTAGCCAGTTTTCTACATGTGTTTTAATCTCATTTGTAAAATGTTTTTTTTTAGGCTTCTCTTTTTGCCTTTTCTCATACTTCTTTTGTGCTAAATTAGCTCTGTATTCATTATTCCTTTTATCGCAATTGCGTTTCAACTCTCGACTTACAACTGATTTATCTTTTCCTATTACTTGAGCTATATCTGTTTGTTTATAGCCTTGTCGTTTCATTTCAGAAATTGTGTATCTTTGTTCTCTGGTTAAATGTTTCATTTTGCAACTTTTTTTGACGAGGATGGTGTAAAATTAAGCTTTATCCATCAAGACAAAGGGAAAGATGTTATTCTTTCTCTTTTGTCTTGAAAAATAGGTAATCTTATTTCCTCGGAAAAAGTTGCATTAATTACTTGAATTTTGAATAGAAAAAGATTGCTTTGCTTCTCTTTTATCTATAGTCTGACAATTAGCCTTTAAAGAAAACATAAAGCTACATAAGATTGCAATAAATATTCTCATATTCTAAACTATTTTTCTATTTGGCAAAAGTACCAAATAGAAATTAAATAAAAAAATATTTTATAACACTTTAAAACCCTATGAGAAAAAACAAATTGATATAGATAGTATTCTTGGGGTTAAAATTCATCCAAATATCAGTTTAGCTGTCGATTCAATATTTGAAGAATTTGAAATTACAGATATTCATTTTGACTATAATTCTTTTGATTTAAATGATTCATCGAAAATTAAGCTAGATGAATTGGCAAGATATCTGATTGAAAATGATACTTTGCAATGTACGCTATGGGGTTATACTGACAATATTGGGTCAAAAAAACATAATCAAAAACTATCTGAAGAACGAGCATTACAAGTTTTAGAGTATCTAGTATCAAAGGGCATAAATAAAAATAGGCTCAGTTATCAGGGACATAACTTTGAAA
>CAZJZP010000274.1:2645-2946 GCA_964550505.1 uncultured Prolixibacteraceae bacterium
ATGGAGCGCCTCGCCGAACTCGCCATTCCCGAAAATCGCGATAAACTGGTCGCCTGCATGGAACAGGGCGTTCTCCATAAAAAAAGTTTCGCCTACGAAGAGTTGATGGAAATTCAACTGCTGCAGGTAGAGCTAAAAACAGAAGAGTCGAAATATTAATCGAATAAAAATAAACTACCGCCAATCAAATAAACTACCCTGCCATTTCCTGAAAACAATTAGGATAGCTGACGGGGAAGGTCTTTTACAACTGCAGGAAAATTTACTTTTTTTGAAATTTTCTTTCTGCATATCTACCAAC
>CAZJZP010000275.1:0-2941 GCA_964550505.1 uncultured Prolixibacteraceae bacterium
TGTTGTGTTTTTTTACTAACTTGTACGCGGAAAGGATAAAACACTTATATGTTATGCACAAGCAGGAAGGACACACAATGATAATTAATTTGGTGAAAACTAAAAAGTAAAATAATGAAAGCATTAAAAATTATTTTGTTGATTTTATTGGTTGGGGTAATAATGACATTTGCCTACCAGAATCTTGAATATGTCAATATAACATTCATAAAATGGAGTATTAGTTTGCCTCTCTCATTAACAGTGTTAATATCATTTATAATTGGATTATTAGTTGGACTTATTTTGTTTTATTACTTAAAAATAAGCCAAAAGAATGATTTAAAAAAAATTAAGAATGACTGTGAAGAACAAAAAGAAAACATTGAAAATCTTGAGAAAAATGATTCCCTAATTTAATGAACCAATTATGAAAAGTATATTAATTCTTTTTATGTTATTTATCCCAGCTTGGATGAATGCGCAGGAGGCTGATACAATTCAGGCAAAAAAAATTATGTCCTTAGAACAACAATTAGATTCCTTGCGAAAAACAATAGTTGTTATGGATAAGGAAATGCAAAACATAAAACAGAGCATGATTGAAGGAAAATCCGAAATTAATGAAGTGCTTGCTATTTTTGGAGACGGAGATGTTGAATCAGCAAGCCTTGAAACTCGCTCACGTTACAAAAGAATTGACGACCTTTTAAAAGCAATTGAACAACGCCCTGGTCAATTAATGTTTAACGGAAATGTTACGTCAATTACTCAATTTTCATTTGATAATAAAACAAAATCATATGGAACGGGCTCATTTGACATATTTGCAACCACATCTTTTGGAAAAGGAACTTTATTATTCATTGACTTGGAAGCTATTGGAGGGGATGGACCTGATGTTTTATATCCAAACTTCTCCGGTTTAAATGGTGATGCTGGGTCAACTCAATCTCCTGATAGCATAGACCGACTTAATGTATTGGAAGCTTGGGGAGAATTTACCCTGTTTAAAGAAACTATTACTGTTACGCTTGGCAAAATTGATATGACAAATTATTTCGATAACAATGCTTCTGCAAATGATGAGACAATGCAATTCATTTCTGGCTCTTTTATCAACAACTCATCTTTTGCTGTACCTTCAAATTCTCCTGGAATTCGTTTAAGAACAACGCTTTTAAATCGTTATCATATACAATTTGGTATTTCAAGTCAGGACAACGCAGGAGTTAACCTTTTTGATGAATTATACAAAATTGCCAGCCTTGGGTGGACATTTTCCCCCGGTACCGGATTTGAGTCAAATATACGTTTATATGGTTATCAGGTATCTGCTGCAAACGATGATTTTGGGTTTGGAGTAAGCTTCGACAAGGTTTTTTTTAATATGTTTAATGTTTTTGGGCGTTATGGATTAAATCAGGATTCTTTGGCAAATTATTGGGGGGTTAAATCATCGTGGAGTACAGGATTTCGGTTTGTAAAAACGATTAAAAAACAGCCTTTAGCTATTGGTGTTGCGTATGGAGAAAATTATCCGGCTGATGAAACGTTAAACAATGAAAGATTAACAGAGCTGTATATCAGGCGTCAGTTAAATAAATGGGTTCATATATCTCCTCATTTTCAATATATCTGGAATCGTCAAGGTACAAATAACGAATTATACTTAATTGGTTTACGAGCTCACTTTAATTTCTAATTTTTAAATCATGAAAAACAAAATTCTTTTATTATCAATTACTATTTTATGGTCAAGTTTTGCTTTGGCTCAGGATGAACCGTTCATGGAGCAAATCAAATCAACCATTCAAAAAGATGCATTTACAGTTAACGCTTTATTACAGTCAGGGTTTAGATATTCATTTCAGGACGATTATTTTCAAGGGGGTAGGACATTTGAAGCTGCGAATGCCCGCCTTAGTTTAAAAGGAATTTTAGACAACAAATTCTATTATCGTATTCATTTGAATTTTGTAAAAGAACCTAATTTGCTTGATGCATACATTGGGTACAAATTAAATGATGCATTATTAATAACTGCCGGTGCCATGAAGCCTAAACAAAGTTTGGATTTTATCCCCGACCCGGGTTCAACCGATTTTATTGATAGGACTAAAATTACTGGATTATTGGTTCAATCACGAGAAATTGGGCTATCGGTAGAAGGCGACTTTGGTGGTTGGTATTATTTTACCGGAATTTTTAACGGAAATAAACATTTAGGCGCTAATAATAATAACAAATTTTATGGAATCGGACGCTTACAATATAATTTCCCCAATATTCAGTCTGGCAATTTAAAGATAGCTGTTCAAGGCTCCTACGGTGATTGCGATAGTGTTCAGTCCGGTAGTAATGGCCCTATATTAAGGGGCGAAAGAACAATTTATGGTGGAGATATTAGGTGGGAGTCTAATAAAATAATTTTTGTCGCAGAATATATGGAAGGGCTACTTGAAACAATTGATTATTTAAATGTAACAGATAAAATAAGTGGATATTATATTACAACAGGATATAAAGCTTTTGAAAAGACACATTTTCTGGCTCGATGGCAATCATGGTCGTTTCGTGAAGCAAATTATACAGATAATCAGTTTACTTTTGGAATTAATCAAACCTTTACAAGCTTATGCAGCTTCCAATTCGGATTTGACGCTTTTATTCCTGAAACTGGAAATAAAAAATATGGCTTATCATTGCTTTTACAAGTTAGATTTTAACATAATAATAATTACTAATATTACAATCTATGAACTGCCAGTGCATAATCGAGTAGATGGCCAGTGAGCATATAGCCCACTGGTGCACCTCTCACACCACCGTACGTACGGGTCTCGTATACGGCGGTTCTTTAAATCGTGGGGAATAGCGAAAACTTGTAATTTGATGTTTCTAAGCTGCTGTAAAGTTCTGATAAAGGCACGTAACCTCGTAACTTTAACCTCTTTACCGT
>CAZJZP010000276.1:0-2918 GCA_964550505.1 uncultured Prolixibacteraceae bacterium
TATTGATTTTTAATGGATTTATCCATTTTTTTTATAAAACGCTACGGTAAATTTGTTTTGCTTCTTCCAAATTTAGCTTGCGTGGATTATTATTTAAAAGTCGTTCTACTTTTAAAACAGCTGCGGACAAGGCTGGAATATCCGCTTCTTTTGCTCCAAAATCACTTATTTTTCTTGGAATATCCAGCTTTTGCATTAAAATTTCCATGCTTTGGAGAATACTATCACCTCCGTCAATCCATTGAGCGATTTTGGTATATTTTTTTGCAGAAGATTTGGTATTAAAGCTCAATACAGGCAATAACATCAGGCAATTTGCCAGTCCGTGGGGAATATGAAATTTTGCACCAATAGGATAGGAAAAAGCATGAACGGCAGCCACTCCTGCATTAGCAAAAGCTTGTCCTGCCATAAAACTTCCGAATAATAGCTCACTGCGTAAAGCTAGATTTTCCGGATTTTTATACAGCTCTGGCAAAGCTTTAGCAATAGATTGGATAGCTTTTTCAGCTAAAATATCAGTATAAATACTAGCATTCAAAGAAGTAAAAGCTTCTACTGCATGAATTAGTGCATCCATTCCACTGTATGCCGTTTGTTGCGGAGGCAAGGTCAGGCTAAGTTCCGGATCTAAAATAGCAATTGCGGGAATAAGATGCGGACTGACGATACCCAATTTCAAATCCTTTTGCCTATCGCTAAGAATAGAAATTGGCGTAACTTCTGTTCCTGTTCCTGCTGTTGTTGGCAATACAATTAATGGCAGCGGAGGATTTTTAATCTTATTCACTCCAATAATTTCATCAATATTGGAAGAATTTGTCAACATAACAGCCACCACTTTGGCAATATCCAAGGCTGAGCCTCCACCAATAGCAATAACGGCATCCGCTTTTGTATTTCGTGCTTCTTGCACTGCCTGCATCGCATTTTCAATACTAGGATCGGCAGCAATAGCTGAAAAAATACTTAGTTTTTCGGCGTATTCCTTTTTTAGTTCCCTCACAAAATCGTGTTCTTTGAAAAAGGGATCTGCAATAAGAAAAATAGAAGCGGATTTTTGTTGTTTAATTATTGATAGTGCTTTTTTGCGCATTGCTGCACCAAAAAAAACCTCGGGTAATTTATGAATGTGCATCTCTCTAATCTTTTGTTATAAATTCCTTGTAAAAGTATAAAACAACGACAACAAACAAAACATAAGATGCAAAAAAGCATTTATAAATTTGCCTTTAAAGTTCCGAGAATTTGCTCTTCAGACATTGGATGCATTTCAAGTTCGTCAATAACCATTAGGGCTTGTATATTTAAATTCTGTAACCCTAAGGCAAAATCCCCTTCTTTATATTCCACCGCAACAAGCATTACTTCCTCTCCCATCGGAATGTCGGAAAAGATGAAACCTTCTTTTGCTTTTTTGGCCGGAAAAACAGCTTTGATTGAAGTAAAAATAAGTTTATAATCAATAATCTTGTCTGAAGTATCCTTAACTAAAAGATCTGTTTTTCCTTTGGGCGAATTATAAAAACGATCGCAATTAATAAAGCCAAGGCTCATGCTCGAAAACCATTGTTGCGCACTTGCTTGTGCTTCATTCGAATAGCTTTTCCCTTCAATATTCAAGGATGGAGTGTATGCTTCAATGTTCTTATATATTTTACTAAGTTCATATTGCTTTCCTGCTTTTGAGCATTCGTTTAGGCAATAAAAGATGGAGCATTCAAAAACATATTTTTTTGCTTTTTCTGCTCTATCAATAACAGGACTTTGAAGAGGTATTTCTGCCAGCTTTAGCATAACGTCTTGATCAACAAGCGGGTGTAGTCCTTTTTCAATTTTTACATTGCGCAATTTTCCTCTGGTATCCATTTGAAAACTAAGAATTACTTCACCACAGATTTGTTGTGAACGGACAAACTCAGGATAACTAAGCGTATTCATTAGATAATTTAAAACAGATGTAGGAAAGCGGTCTTTTACAAGCCATTTTCTTCCTTTTAATTTATTCTGCGATAAATTCCCAATTATTATTCTCCCCTGAGGAATCGGCTGTGCAATTGGTTCTGTAGCCCAAATGATATTATTTCTATCTCTAAATCCTGTAAACAATTGCATTTCAGGATTATTTTCTTCTTCAGCAAAATTAATCTGTATTCCTCCTTGTCCGGAAATAAAACATTCTTCGCCTTCAGGAGTTGTCGCATTAATATTAATCATCCCTCCTGAAATCAACATATCTCCATTATCTGTTATGGTTGTTAATTCGTTCAGCAACATTTCGTCTTTGTCGTAATATTCTTCCATAGTAACAATTACATCCTTCACTTTCTTACCAGAACTGCTAATAAAACATCGGGCAGGAATGATAATCTTTGTTCCTTTACTTCCGATTATCATTGTATCTTTTTGATTATCAACGCTAAAATATTCTGTTTCTACTTTTGCATTGGTAAAATAGCTATAAGGGGAAAGTTGTCCTATACCACAAATTTCAACTCTTCTGTTTTTCCATTGTTCGCTAATGCTTCTTGGTTTGGATTCTCCAAAAAAGTGCTTTTCCATCTTGGCTTTCGGATATGAATGAGCAAGAAGATAATTATACACTACCTCCACTCTTTTCTCTGATAATGCTAAGTTTGAGGAGACATCTCCCAATGTATCAGTATATCCATTCAATGTAATTAGCGGAAAATCTAAGGCTTTTTGTTCTTTGATAAAATCATCCAACAAAGTTGTTGCTTCATTGGTGAGTACTGCTTTATTTAACTCAAAATAAATGTTTTGCTTTTGAGAAAAAAGCGTGCTTGCAATAAAAAGCAAGACGCAAACTAGACTCATCTTTTTAGTTTTCATAGCGTTAATATTTTAGGGTTAATACGTTTATTTTTTCTTAATAAATCTTTTTCTTTTTTACTGAG
>CAZJZP010000277.1:0-2891 GCA_964550505.1 uncultured Prolixibacteraceae bacterium
TCTTCAAAAAAGTCATTATCAACCTCTTTCACTTCGTAAAAAGTCTTTACTTGAACACCAACATTGTATTGGAGCATTAAGTCAACCAGTTTAGCTCCATCAATTAATATAATCGAGTGATGTGCTTCTTTAGCCTTTCTTATGGCATAATCGTCAAAGGTTGATGTTGTAATAAAAACGCCTTTGCTAGTATCTCCACTCATTGCACCAATAAAATTCCTGATATCTTTTTCACGAACCTTGTTTTCATTATATCGTTTTGCTTGAGTGTAAATCTTTTCTAAACCTAATTTATCTTCATTAATGATTCCATCAATTCCACCGTCACCTGATTTTGAAGTTTCGACAAAATCACCATATCCCATTTTTTTCAGAAGAATAAGGATAACTTTCTCAAAATAATATGGGTCTATTTCTTTTAGTTTCTCTAAAAGTTCAGTTTTCACTTGTTTTTCAATAGTTGAAAAGCCAGAATCAATTAAATCCTGTGGTGAAGCATTTTCAACTTTAATCGGATCAACATCTATATCATTTTCTTTTTCGGTTTTTACTGATTCTCTATGATTGATAAAATCCTGATCATTTTGAAGTTCATTTAATGTCAAAGAACCCTTATCTAATGCTATTTTCCCTTTTTCTGTAATTTGAACCTCTCCTCTTTTTGGGTAAGAAACATACTTAGCCATTTTGAGATAAGATTTACCCCAAAGTATTCTGTCAATTAAAACATTCGCGCCTGAACTAGTTTTTTGCTTAAGTAATTTATCAGGCAAATCAGAGTAATAATTATCACGTACATAAACAGCTAATTCGCGGCTTTTAAATGACTCAGTAGAATTTAAAGTTTCTAAAATTGGCAGGAAGGTTTCATGATATTTTGGTAGTTCCATATTTTTTGGGTTTAATTACATACAACATCTTAACCTTAGGATGTTATTCATTGTTTATCAACAAAGATAGCAATAAAATCTATATCTTAGAAAAAAAATACTTGGAATTACAGAAAAAAATCCCTGGAAAGAAAAAACGGGCAAAAAAATCAATGGCTATACATTAAAACGAATATGTAGGATGTCTCCGTCTTGCACAATGTAATTTTTACCCTCTACTCCAAATTTGCCGGCTTGTTTACAGGCATTTTCAGAACCTAAACTAATAAAGTCGTCGTATTTCATCACTTCGGCACGGATAAATCCACGCTGCAAATCGCTGTGAATAGCTCCAGCAGCTTGTGGCGCAGTGGAATTCTTTCTCACTGTCCATGCGCGTATTTCCTTTGGTCCTACTGTAAAGAAAGTCTGTAAATCCAAAATAGCATAAGCCGCACGGATTACTTTATTTACTCCCGGCTCGCTTAATCCGCTGTCTTCCAAAAAGGCTAAACGGTCGTCCATACTCTCCAATTCGGCAATTTCAGCTTCTAATTTTCCGGCAATAACCAATATTTCAGCGTCATCTTCCTGCAAAGATGCTTTTAGCTTTTTAACATACTCATTTCCGTCAACCGCAGCCCCATCTTCTACATTACAAACATAAATCTGTGGTTTTTCGCTGAGTAAATTTAATTCCTTAACAACCAATTTCTCTTCATCGCTAAGATCAATTGTTCGGGCAGGCTTAAAGTTTTCGAAATGATTTTTATAGGCATTTAATAATTCTAACTCCCGTTTTGCTTCTTTTTCACCAACTGCCGCTCTTTTCTTTACGCGTTCAATCTTTTTTTCTACAAGAACCAAATCCGCAACCTGCAATTCAAAATCTAAGATTTCCTTATCCCTGACAGGATTAATACTTCCTTCAATATGCGGCAAATTTTCATCATCAAAACATCGTAAAACGTGGATTATAGCATCTGTTTGACGAATATCTTCCAAAAATTTATTGCCTATCCCCTCTCCTTCACTTGCGCCTTTTGCCAATCCGGGAATATCCACAATTTCAATAGCGGTAGGAATAATTTTCTCCGTTTCTTGGTGTTTTTCCAATTCATATAAACGAGGATCGGGAACCGTTACCATTCCAATATTGGATTTATTAGTGCTGAAAGCAAAATTGGTTGTTTCTGCCTTAGTATTTGAAATACAATTAAATAAGCTTGTTTTACCAACATTAGTAATGCCGATAATACCACATTTTAAAGCCATAATTATCTGATTTTAGATTGCAAAGCTAAACATTTTGTACAAAAACAACGAATAAAGGAAAAAACGAGCAATACGAGCTAATCCGTATAATAGCAAACGCTGAAACGGATATTTTGTCATTCCACAAACCGTACAAACGATAGCAAAAGGGAAAGGAAGCAAGGCGGAGACAATAATAAAAAAGCCGCCCCATTTTTTAATAAATCGCTCTTGTTTATAAAAACGTTTTCGAATTATTTCATACACACGGGGAATTCTACGGATTCTTAAACCGATAAGATAAGCTGTTACACCGCCTAAATAGGACAAGGCAGCAAGAATAGCAAGATTAGGTAAGGGATAGAAAAGGGTTTCCGTCCAAATAATAAAAATATCGGGAGGAATTAAACCTAATATTGTTTCAGAAAAAAAGAAAAAGATAAATACACTTACAGGATTTAATTTTTGTAAGTTTTTTTCTAAAAAAGGGCCAAAATCCATAAAGAAAGTATCAATAATCCACACAGCAAGAACCAAAATAGCTATAATGGAAAGGACTATACCAACATTTTTAAGAATTAGTTTGTATAAACCTGTCTTTAAATAGTATCTGTTTACCCGTTTTAGTTTGCTATAATTGCTTCTCTCTCTCTCTTTTCTAGTCATTCAATTTCAAATAAATAATATGAATTTTGATGCTTCAAAAATAGATGTTTTTTTGTTTCTTTACAATACTTCAAATATTTTTTTATCTTTGAAAACAGATAA
>CAZJZP010000278.1:0-2881 GCA_964550505.1 uncultured Prolixibacteraceae bacterium
CACTTTGTGATGGCGCTAGTACAGATATTTCTGCTTCTTCTACGATTGGAGGAACTACTTTCAACTGGAATCAAGGATTGGGTGCGGGTGCTTCGCATAACGTTACTCCTCCTGTTGGTACTACAACATATACTGTTACGGGTACGGCTGCTGGATGTGCTGCTACAGCGGATATTGATATTATCGTTAATCCTGTTCCTGTGATTACTGCTTCGGCAACACAGACAACACTTTGCGATGGCGCTAGTACAGATATTTCTGCTTCTTCAACTATTGGAGGTACTACTTTTAACTGGGATCAAGGATTGGGTGCGGGTGCTTCGCATAACGTAACTCCTCCTGTTGGTACTATAACATATACTGTTACGGGTACGGCTGCTGGATGTGCTGCTACAGCAGATATTGATATTACCGTTAATGCTTCTCCTGTAATTACCACCTCTGCTACACAAACTACTATTTGTGATGGTTCCAGTACAGATATTTCTGCTTCTTCTACGATTGGAGGAACTACTTTCAACTGGAATCAAGGATTGGGTGCGGGTGCTTCGCATAACGTTACTCCTCCTGTTGGCACTATAACATACACTGTTACGGGTACAGCTGCTGGATGTGCTGCGACAGCAGATATTGATATTACCGTTAATCCTTTTCCAACAATTAATGCTTCTGCTACGCAGACAATAATTTGTGAAGGTTCTAGTACGGATATTTCTGCTTCTTCAACTATTGGAGGAACTACTTTCAACTGGGATCAAGGATTGGGCGCTGGTGCTTCGCATACTATTATGCCACCGGTTGGCACTACAACATACACTGTTACAGGTACAGCTGCAGGATGTGCTGCAACGGCAGATGTTGATATAAATGTTAATCCAACTCCTATTTTAACAGCTTCAGCCACTCAAACAACAATTTGTAATGGGGCTTCTACTGATATTTCTGTTACAAGTAATTTAAGTGGAACGAATTTTACTTGGAATCAAGGATTGGGAGCAGGTGCAAACCATACCGTATTTCCAAATGATACCATTACTTATATTGTTTATGGTGATAAGGGTGGATGTGTTGGTGAAGACAGTATCATAATAAATGTTAATCCAATTCCTGTTGTTGTTGCCAATGCTTCATCAGATACTATTTGTGATGGGGATGATGTAATACTTTGGGGTTCAGGAACTTCTGCCACTTCTTATTTGTGGGATAACGGAGTGATAGATAACGTTGCATTCTATCCTACTGCAACAATGACCTACACTTTAACAGGAACGCTTAACGGTTGTAGTGCAACAGACCAAATTGAAGTAGTCATTAATCCACTTGCAATAGCAGGTTTCACCTATATTGATGGACCCGGCACGCAAATAAGCTTTACGGATACTTCACATTATGGAAATTCCTACTATTGGGATTTCGGAGATGGAAATACCGATACACAACAAAACCCTGTCCATAATTATGGTTCAAGCGGGCAATTTATTGTAATGCAAGTGGTTTCTAACCAATGTAATTCTGATACAATTTATGATACTATTCAGATAGTTTCTACTGATATACATCCTCAAATAAAACAACTACAATTGATTGTATATCCTAATCCAAATAATGGAACATTCAAAATAGATTATATGTCTAACGAAAAAGATACTGAAATAACTATCAGAATCTTTAATATGACAGGCTGCATAGTGTATGAAAAACGTTTCGAGAAGAATACGTATTTATTTAGCACTAGCATTGCTCTTGATTCATATGCGAAAGGCATCTATCAAATTCAATTAGTATCAGGAAAAGACATACAAAATGCAAAAATCATTGTCAATTCGAGGTATTAAAAATTAGGGATTGACAAAACCCACACAAAAAGGCTGTCTGTTTTCGGGCAGCCTTTTATTTTTTCCTTTTTAAAGTGAAAGTTATAAGGAAAAATCGATGATTTTATTTCCTTATATCATAAAAAAACGTATCTTTGGCTAAGAAAAAGCAAAGAAATGTACAGCGTTAAGAGTTTATTAGATATTGAAAAAACAAAAGATTATTTATATGCCACAAACTCTGTAGTTAAAAAAACTACATTTTATTCAGTGCGAAGTTACAAACTTCGCACAACTGGGGGACAGATACTACTCAAAATTTAAAGCCATGACATTAAAACACTTTTATCTCATATTCTTATTAATTATTTCTAGTTTATCAATTAAAGCACAAAATAATTCAGCAGATACAATTTTAAATAATAATGGAGAAATACAATATGTCTTATTTGAAAATTTATATTTTCAAGATTATATTTCAAAAAGATATTTCAAGGAAAGCAAGAATACACTTGACATAAATAAACCAATAATTGATTCTTTGTTTTGTAATGAAGAGTTTATAAAAAACAATGAGTGTTTAACATTCATCCATTTACCAAACAATTCAAAAGTCTTTATTCAAAAGTTTAAGGATTGTAATGAACCTAATAGCACTAAAATTAATTATTATTTTCCTAATATTTATGATGGTATCGGGGTGGGTATTAGTTTAAATAAAGATAGTTCTATTCTTAAACATTCTGTATCTCAAATAGGCAATGATTCCTTAGAATTTAAATGCAAAAAAACTTTTTATAATCAACATTATTTGAACGCAAATTTTGATACAGACACAACAATAGGAGCAAGTATAGTTTACATCCCCGAAAACGGATATATCGAAATGACATTTAATGAATTAAATTTATTGTCGGGTATCTATTTCTATCCAAAAGATACTATTTTATTAGGAATTTATTATACGTTTTATGAAAACTCTTTTTGTAAAAACTATGGTAATTTTATAGGGTTGAAAACTAAATATGGTATAGTTACTAAATACTATGATAATGGCAACATATTAT
>CAZJZP010000279.1:0-2876 GCA_964550505.1 uncultured Prolixibacteraceae bacterium
AAAGATTTTCCTATTGACCCCTTTGCCAATATTTTCTTTCTATTAAGTCGCTATGAAGAATATTTATCAGACAAAAGAGATGAACATCAGCGTTTTGCAGCTGAAGAGAGCCATGCTTATCAAAATGGATATTTGCATTATGCTGTAGTGGATAGAATTATTCTTGCAATTAAAGAAAAACTTCTGCAAAAATATCCTAAGCTTAATTTTAAAGAAGAAAAATTTGAAGCTATTACAAGTTACGATATTGATATGGCTTATGCTTATAAATACAAGGGATTTTTACGACAAATCGGAGCATCCGTAAAATCCTTAGTGCGAAGAGATTTTCCAGTCTTTAAGGAACGATTAAAAGTGATTAACAACAAGAAAAAAGACCCTTTTGATAGCTTTGATTATATTTTTAATCAACAACACAAAACAAATACTAAGGCATTGTTTTTTATTCACTCTGGGAGAAGAACCAAATATGACAAAAGTATTTCGGTGAAAAAAAAGCCCATGCAAAAATTGCTTCTTCGTATTGCTGAGCATGGAGAAGTCGGGATTCACCCTTCTTATTATCAAATGGAGAAAACTACGCTTTTACGAAAAGAAATTGCTTTACTAGAAAAATATCTTAAGCAAAAAATAAGCAAAAGTCGTTTTCATTTTTTACGTTTTCGTGTTGATACTAGCTATCAAGAACTGGAAAAAGCAGGAATAAGAGATGATTACAGCATGTATTTTGCTTCGGAAACGGGTTTTCGGGCAGGGACTTCACGTCCATTTTTATGGTATGATTTAAAAAAGGAGAAAACATCTACTCTTTGGATACATCCTTTTTGTTTTATGGATGGAACACTCCAAGATTATCACGAATTAAATCATGCGGCAATAAAAGAAAGGATAACTTTGTTAATTAATGAAGTGAAAGAAACTAATGGTTGCTATATTAGTTTGTGGCATAATGAATCATTAAGCAATCAGAATAGATGGAAAGGATGGAGAGCTATTTTTGAATTTCAACAACAATACCTTAGTAAACAATGATTAAGCATTTAAAACATAAAAGCATTGATAAACTAAAATGGGATGCTTGTATATCTTCTTCGCACAACCGATTGATATACGCACTTTCATGGTATTTAGATTGTGTTTGTCCTAATTGGGAAGCTTTGATTTTAGATGATTACAAGGCAGTTATGCCAATTTGTAGAAAGAAAAAATTTGGAATTGATTATGCTTATCAAGCTGCATTTACGCAGCAATTGGGCATTTTTTCTCCACGGGAAATTACGGCTGACTTATCTAAGTCGTTTATTGAAAAACTACCAATAAAATATTTCGACATTAATCTTAATGCTGCTAATCCAATCGATAATCTGCAAAATGCTAGTATTAGCAATTATACGAATTATATACTTCCTTTAAACAAAGATTACCAAGAATTATATGCAGCTTATTCAGATAATCATAAAAGAAACATAAAAAAAGCGAAGAAAGCACAGCTGAAACTGTTAACAAATGTTCATGAGAATATCATTGTTGAATTATTCCGAAACAATAAAGGAACAGAATTACAAAACTTTAGTTTAGATTTTTATGAAAAAATTTATACCTTAATTCAAGAGGCAAAAAATCAGGAGCTTATAGACATTTATTCGATAGTGTATCAAGACAAAATCATAGCGGGAGCTTTTTTCTTGAGAAAATTCGACAGAAATATTTTTATTTTTTCTGGAAAATCGAAGGAAGCTTCAAAACATGGAGCAATGCATTTCCTAATAGATAGTTTTATTAAAGCGAATGCAAATACAAATCAGATATTAGATTTTGAAGGTTCCAATAATATCGGATTAGCCAGGTTTTATGAAGCCTTTGGAAGTGAAAAGACTATTTATCCACATTTAAGATGTAATAAATTGCCCAAACTTATTAGAAATATCGTTAATATTGTAAAAGCAAATAAGAAGTAAAATTATGGTAAAAGATTTAAGCAAAACTAATTCAGTGATAAGTAATTACGTTGCAGAATTACGAGATATAAACGTACAAAAAGACAGTCTGCGTTTCAGGAAAAACATGGAGAGAATTGGCGAACTTATCGCCTATGAAATTAGTAAAACACTGGAATATGAAGAAAAAGAAGTGGAGACACCACTAGGAACAGCAGCAGTTAATCTTATTAAAGATAAAATTGTATGTGCAACTATATTGCGTGCTGGTTTACCTTTTCACCGAGGTTTGCTCAATATTTTTGACCATGCGGAAAATGCATTTGTTACTGCATATAGAAAACACAGTACAGGAGAAGATTTTGAAATTGCGATAGAATATGTTTCCAGTCCTGCTATTCAAGATAAGATTCTCTTGCTTTGTGATCCAATGTTGGCTTCGGGAGCTTCTATGTTTTTAACATATAAAGCTTTGCTTGAAAAAGGCGAAGCAAAACATACGCATATACTTTCCATTGTCTCGAGTACACAAGGAATAGAATACCTCCAAAAAAAGATAAATCCCAAAAAATATACGTTGTGGACTGCAGCAATAGACAGTGAATTAACCGCAAAAGCTTATATTGTTCCTGGTCTTGGAGATGCAGGAGACTTAGCTTTTGGTAGTAAAGCATAATCAATCATTTAGAAAAGAATAATGCCTGCATTTAGCAAAATAAAAGAAAATATCAGTATTGCTTTTCGTTCGATAAGGACATCCTTATTGCGTAGTATTTTAACTGTTATTATTATTGCATTAGGCATTACCGCTTTAACTGGAATTTTGACCGCTATAGATTCTATTAAAAATTCTTTAAATGAGAATTTTATGATGATGGGAGCTAATACTTTTAATATTAGCAATCGCTCTTCTGATGTTAGAAGAGGAGGAGGGGAAGT
>CAZJZP010000280.1:0-2867 GCA_964550505.1 uncultured Prolixibacteraceae bacterium
AATTGTTAATGGATGCCAAACTAGTCATGTTATTTTTAAGCATTCTGAAAATATTACAGCACTTGAAAAAGTCCCTCTAATTATACCGACCTAAAGGTCAATTTCTGGCATTTGGAGCATTTTGTTAATTTAGCAGCTTAAATTTATGTGCTATGTTAACTCAAATTACAGAAAAATTAGATCAACATATTAATTTTAGTTATTCATGTTTTGACAGAGTAGTTTTTAGAGGCTACTTACCTAATATTTTTGTTGAGGGAAGTGTAATAAATCTTTTACGAAATCTAGGATTTAAGAATCACAGCAATGGCGTTTTTAAATTATTGACTGACCAGTTAAATTCTCATATTAACAAGCAAGCAACAAAAATGGATATCCCTTTGCACTGGTGGGGTAAAGATGAAAGCAAGAATTATAATTCTAAACTAGATTTTGTAAACCAAACTTACTCGAAACAAGTTAGCGAAAAACAGAAAACAGATAGAGTAATTTGTATTATAAAGGCATTGGAAAACACAAATACATTTGCAAATAAAGAAATTAAAACAAAGGCAGGAAAGACTTTCACAAAAATGTATTCTTGTAAAAAGTTTGTAAGTCAATACTACATTTACATTCATGATAAAGAACTCGGATTATGTTACTTAAAAATCTCAAGCTATTTGCCATTTATTTGTGAGTTTTATATGAACGGACATAATTATCTGAAGCAACAATTTGACATTTCTGAAGTAGATTATAAGATGAAAGACAATTCATTTGTACAGGTTTCTGACAATGAATTATTACAAAGTTTAGTTGAGAAGTTTCAGCCAAGTATTGCTTTAAACAGAATATCCCACTGGATGCGTATCTTTTTTCGTTTTGACAAAGGCAATAGATCAACACGCTCAAAACTATTGACACATAAATGGTTTACTTATCAAACAGAAATATCTACCAACATTATTTTTAAATCTGCAAAATTTGCAAACTCCTTTTTCCAACGAGTGCTACAAAAGCACCACACCCTCGGATTACCCGATAGGTTGACCAAAATATTTAGTCTATCAAAGCCTGTACACAACAGTAAGAGCACTCAAAATAAGTATTCCGTACAAGCTTGCATAAAACATTGGTTGGAAAAAAATTCAATAAAGTGTTACAATAAAAGCGGCTGTTTGCTGAGAGTCGAAACCACAATTAACAATCCGGATTTGCCCGGGTTAAAGCTAAAAAAGCCAGCCTGTAATTTGCAGGCATACTATTGGTATGGACTCAAATGCAACAGTCGCTTCTTAAACACATTGGTTGATATTGACATAAACACTCTAGATACAGAAATGTATGAAAAATATCAGCAAGCAATTGTAACAGAAAAAGGCATTCGTGTTGCAGCTCCTGATTTACGAAAAAAAGAACAGTTAGAATTGTATGCAGTATTATTGTGTGATATAAATTTGGTTTGTGGGTTTAAAAATAAACATTTGCGGGAAAAATTGAAAGGAAATTCAAAAACTGCAAAAATTGCCTATGAGTTGAGAAAATTAAGAGAACGAGGAGCAATAAAAAAACTTAAAAACACGCACTATTACAAGCTTACAGAAGAAGGATATGTTTGGTTATATTATTCCTTATTCAATTATTTCCATTTTGTAAATCCTTTATTATCAAAAACTTACAAAAATGACTTGATGGCAATTGTAAACAACCCATCAAAAACAGAACAAGCATATTCTATGATTGATAAAGCTGTAAAGCTTATCACTACTGAATTAGGACTTGCTGCTTAAAAGATTAAAAACGTTAATTTTATTTACGTTTTTAAAAAGTAAAAACATAATTCAAATCCAAACTAATCCTTAATTGAATATTAAGTTATTATTAATTATCAAAAATCGACTTTTAAAAATTTAACAATTAGATAACTTTTAAATATTAATGGCTTAACGACCCTTAGGATAAATCATAATTTCTTTGCATCAGAAATAAAATTTTAACGAACTAAAAAAAAAGTATTATGAAAAGAACAATTTATTTTTTGATTATCACAGCGAGCTTGGTTTTTGTTATGAATTCATGTAAAGATCCTGATCCAGAACCTGAAGAAACAGTAATTACGGAAAACATAACAGAAAACACAACATGGACTACAGGTAATACCTATGTTTTAGGTGGAAGAATTACGGTAGTATCAGGTGTAACATTAACGATTGAGCCGGGAGTAATAATTAAAGGACAGGCAGGTACTGGAGCTAACGCAACAGCCTTATTAATTGCCCGCGGTGCACAAATTTTAGCAGAAGGAACAGCAACTCAACCAATAATTTTCACCAGTATAGCTGATGAAGATTCAGACCTAAACGGTTTATGGGGAGGCTTAATAATATTAGGGAATGCACCAATTTCCGCTTCTGCTTCTGCAGTACAAATCGAAGGTATTCCTGCTTCTGATCAAAATGGATTATACGGTGGAACTAATGCTAGCGACAATTCAGGAAAGCTAAGATATGTATCTATCCGTCATGGAGGAGCAAATATTGGCGAAGGTAACGAAATTAATGGATTAACTCTAGGTGGAGTTGGATCGGGAACAACAATCGAAAACATTGAAATTATTGCTAATCAAGATGATGGAATAGAATTTTTCGGTGGTACCGTTAATGTGAAAAACTTATTGATTTGGAATGCCGGTGATGATTGTGTTGATACTGATCAGGCATGGGCAGGAACTTTAGATAATTTTGTAGTTATTTGCGGTTCCGATACTGACCATGCATTAGAAATTGATGGTCCTGAAGGGTCATTGTTAGCCGGACAAACTGTTAAAAACGGTATTATTAAAGGAGCAGAATCGGCTGAATTAGGTGATTTTCGTTCGGGAGCCA
>CAZJZP010000281.1:0-2833 GCA_964550505.1 uncultured Prolixibacteraceae bacterium
TCCCTCTGAATCTCCCTTTTCTAAGGGAGACTTTTTTATATTTCCCTTTTTTAAATAGGGAAGACGGCCTTTTGGCTGTCAGGGGAATTTGCTTAGCAAAGTTTATAAAAATAGTATATTTGCAAATAACTTTTCATGTAAGCCGCGGAGCCATTAGGAGGCTCTTCGACGCTTTGAAAAGTTTATTACCAACAAAGTCTGTAAACCGGATGCCACTTATGAGGCTGTATATAGTTTATAGGTTTTTGTTGGTTTTTATTTTGTAATATTATCTAATCCCCCCAACCCCCTTTAAAAAAAAGGGGGAGTTTGTTTGTATTTTTTCCTTTTCAAAAGGGGGAGTTTTGTTTATAGTTCCCCCTTTCTTAAAGGGGGTTAGGGGGATTTATAAAACATATGAATCAATCCTTCTGAATCTCCCTTTTCTAAGGGAGACTTTTATATATTTCCCTTTTTTAAAGGGGGAGTTTGTTTGTATTTTCCCCTTTTCTAACGGGGGCGTTTGTTTGTATTTCCCCCTTTTCTAAAGGGGGTTAGTGGGATTTGTAAAACATACGAATCAATCCCTCTAAATCTCCCTTTTCTAAGGGAGACTTTTTTATATTTCCCTTTTTTAAAGGGGGAGTTTTGTTTGTAGTTCCCCCTTTTCTAAGGGAGACTTTTATATATTTCCTCTTTTTTAAATAGAGAAGACGGCCTTTTATTTTTAACTGGATTATGGGTGCGCTTTACATTTTAAGCAACTATTACCAACCATATTTTGTTATTTTCTTAATGTTTAGTATATTAAGGCATGAAAAAAAGTAAATCAAGAGGAGGTTTAGTGAAGAAATTATTGTTAGCAGGAGCTATAGCAGGATTTTCATTCTTGAATATAAATAAATCAAATGCACAAGAAGTTGTAACTCCCTTATCAAAAGTTTATGAAGTTGTAGAACCAGCAAATTTACATATTTTAGAGGGAAAAGATTCCCTTGATTATTATGGTTCTGGAGATGTAATATTAAATGATACAATAAGTTATGCCGATGCACAAGCAATTAGGAATGGAACAGAATCCAATAATGAAAGGGCAGATGTAAATGGAGATGGAACAGTGGATAATCTAGATGCAGATTTAATAGATAATTTTGTAGATGGAACAATTCTCTATCTACCAGCACATTTGTCTAATAAAAATATGACAGAAACAGATAGAATAAATTGGCTTGAAAATTATCATTTGAATATTGACAAAACAGATACTGTAAGAACAACAACTGTAACTTGGCAATGTGGAGAATATGGGAAAAATTTTTTGGCAAATACACTAGGAATAATTAATTTTGGAAATTATATAAATTATGATATTTATGAAAACACAATTGGAAATTATTCAAATATGCCTGTTTTTGATGTTAGTTCCTATACTTATGGAGATGTTTTTCATGCTTATAATGGAATGTTCAAAGGAGGATTAAGTACAATCGATTTTGATAATTATTACCTTTTTGATTCTTATAAACAAGATTATTCAGACCTTAAACCTGGAGATATACAATTAATTGAAGGTCCAATAACTTTTAGTCGTTTTGTATATGCTGAAAATGTTCTAGGAGAAAAAGTGTTTACTAGGGCAAATTTAATTGGATTTGATATGGAAAAAGTTGGAGAAAATTATGTTGTGAGTTTGAAAGGTGTTTCACCAAAGATGTTGAGAGTTAATCCAAGAGAGGTTAATCTAGCTTTATCAGGATTAGAAGATAAAGAATTTAATTATGAGCATGATTTGGAATATGCAAATCTGGGAGAAGTAGATGTTACAACAAATTTAGATTTGGTTTCAACTTTGAACACAAAAGATGAGGGGTTCAATTCAAATTTGATTGGAAGAAACTTTGTAGAGGTTTCTTATGAATTTTCAGAAAAAACTCCTTTATATGAAGATGAAAGAGGACAATATAATTACACTTTAAGAAGAAAATCCCTTGTTAATTTAATTCAAGAATCAGTTGTTGATGGTCCTCCTTATTACTCAGAACCAGTTTTGTTACCCATTATGTCAGATTCAATCTATCAAACAATAACAGTGGAAGATTTAGAAGCCCCGGTAATTACAGCTTCGGCAGACACAGTTGAAATAAATGAAAATAATTTTACAACTCCCGAGGAGGTAGCAAATTATACAATAACAGATAATGCCGAGGTAAAGACAGTTAATTATAACTCTATTTTAGAAGAATCAAATGATTCTTTTGATTTATACAAGGTAGAGGTAAATGCAGATGACCATACTGGAAATGTTACATTTGGAGAATCTACTTATGTAAAAGTGAATAAACCAAATGGAATCGGGGATGAACCTTCGGATTTAGAAAAAGCATGTGGTTTAACACCTTATCCAAATCCTAATCCTTATGGAATAAAATATTATCAATCAGATTTTGGACAAACAGAAATTTCTGTCTATGATATGTCGGGAAGAAAAATGAAAAGCAAAGTTTACAATAGTCAACCAGGTGAAAATAATATTGAATATGATTTTGAAGACAAGAATTCTCCTGCCGGATTATATTTTATAAAAATGGAAGCAGAAGGTTGCAAAGACATTAAGATGGTTGTCATAAAAAATTAATTTTTTCTTTTCTTAAAAGCGTTCCTTAAAACCACAACCCCCTTTCTTAAAAAGGTGGGTTTTTTTTGTATTTCCCCCTTTTCTAACGGGGGCGTTTGTTTGTATTTCCCCCTTTTCTAAAGGGGGTTAGGGGGATTTGTAAGACATACGAATCAATCCCTCTGAATCTCCCTTTTCTAAGGGAGACTTTTTATATCCCCCTTTTTTAAAGGGGGAATG
>CAZJZP010000282.1:0-2827 GCA_964550505.1 uncultured Prolixibacteraceae bacterium
CATGAGGCAGAAGAAATTTACAAAGGCATTCTGCAAAAAGAAATTGACAATGAAATGCGTGCTAAAACATGGTATAATCTAGGGAATGCTCAACTTATGCAAAAAAAATATGCAGAAAGTATTGAATCGTACAAACATTCTCTTCGTTTAGATCCTGATAACCAACAAACAAAATACAATTTAGCCTATGCTCAGGCAATGCTAAAAAAGGAAGAAGAAAATCAATGTAATAATCAGGATAAACAAGATAAGCAAGATGAGCAAAAGCAAGATAATAAAGAAAATGACGAGCAGCAGGATAAAGACAATCAAAACAAAAATGAAGATAAGAATGAGCAAAAAGATAAAAACCAAGAGCAAAATCAGAATAATGATGAAAAACAAGATAAGGAGGAGCAAGAACAAAAGCAGCAAGAATCTCCTTCTCAGATAAGTAAAGAAGAAGCGGAAAGAATATTAAAAGCTTTGCAGATGCAAGAAATGAAAAAGCAAAAAGAGAAGGAAAAAGAAAAAGCTTCTGGAGTACGCATAAACATTGAAAAGGATTGGTAAAATGATGAAAATACTACGAAATATACTCTGTATTAGCTTACTTATAATCAGCAATCTTAGCTTTGCTCAGGATGCCAATTTAAAATTGAGTAGCAGTAGTAATACCGTTGCTGTTGGACAATCATTCCGAGTTACGGTTGAACTGCAAGGAGCACAAGCAGAAGCATACCGAGATCCGGATTTCAGTGGATTCAGAATTATCGGTAAATCCAGTTCTAGCGGAACTGGCGGAATGACCATTATTGTGAATGGAAAACCCGTAACAAATAATAGCGGAACTGCATCTTGGACCTACACTTTGGTCGCTATGAATACAGGAAAATACACTATCGGTAGCGCAAAAGCTAAAGTTAATGGTTCGTGGATAAATTCCAACACAGCTACAATAGATGTTCGACAAGGTTCTGGACAAAATCAACAACAATATGCCAATCAAACTCAGCCAACACAACAACAAAACACTAATGCTCCCAGAGGAGAAGACAATGCACTCTTTCTTCGTGCTGAAGTGAATAAAACAAATCCTTATCAAGGCGAACAAATCATATTGACTTATAAATTATACACCCGAATTCCTGTTTTACAATATGTAATTCAAGAATCTCCTGCTTTTGCCGGATTTTGGATGGAAAATTTATTGGATAATACCAAAGACCCCAAACAATACAATACTACGCTTAACGGCACACAATATACCGTAGCTGAAATACGAAAAATTGCTCTTTTCCCACAAAGAAGCGGAAATCTGAGAATAGAACCTCAAAAAATTAAAACCCTAGTTCAAGTTCAGAGCCAACGACAAAGCAATAATCCTTTTGCTGATTTCTTTGGGGATGATCCATTCTTTCAACAATTTTTTCAAGGAAGTGGTTTTGGCGTTGAAAATCAAGAACGCGATTTAGTGTCAAATCCTATCAATGTAAATGTAAGAGAACTTCCTGCTCCCACTCCTGAGAATTTCAATGGAGCTGTTGGAAATTTCTCCATCGAAACAACTATCGATAAGAAAAACTCCTACTCTACTGATGATGCAATTAGCATTAAATACAGCATTAAAGGCAGTGGTAATTTTGCCCTTATCGACAATATTTTTATCGATTTCCCAAAGGAATTTGATGTTTATGAACCAGAAATCAGAGATGAAATCAGCAAAACAGCAGGCGGAATTTCAGGTAAACGAAGCTTTGAATACATTGTCATCCCTCGCGTTAAAGGAAAATATGAAATCCCTGGCTTTTCCATTAGCTATTTTGATTTAGAAAGCAAAAAATTTGTTGCGCTCGAAAATGAAGCCATTAAAATAAATGTAAACAAAGGTTCTGACAATCCAAAAGCAGTCAGCAGTTCCGGAGATATTGAATACCTGAACGAAGATATTCGCTATATAAACACAAAAAATCTTCGATTACACCAAAAAGGCAGTAGTTTTTATGCTTCAGGACTTTACTTTCTTTCCTTCGCGATACCATTAGTTGTTTTTATATTCTTAGTAATTTTATGGCGAAAACGCATTAAAGACAGAGCGAATATCCGCGAATACCAAAGGCGAAAAGCAAACAAAACAGCTGCAAAACACCTTAAAGAAGCTAAAAAACTGCTGCAAAATAAAGAGGAAACAGCTTTTTATATGGAAATATCCCGCGCACTTTGGGGCTATTTATCGCATAAATTCAGCATTGATGCTTCTGATTTATCCTTAGACAATGTGAAAGAAGTGATGAAAAACCACAATATCAGTGATGAAAGCGCAGAAAAATTTATCCACACCTTAAATGATTGTGAATTTGCTCGTTTTGCACCCGGAGATAAAAAAGATAATATGCAAGCTATCTTCGATGCTTCACACAATATCATACTAAAAATAGAGGAGGAAATAGCATGAGAAATATTCTAAAAAGAAGCTTTTTGACTGGTATTTTAATGCTTTTTATTTCGATTGTAGCTTTTGCCTCTTCAGAAAAAATGCAGCAAGCTAACACTGCTTATCAGCAAAAAGAGTATAAAAAAGCTATCCAACTCTACGAATCCTTGGTAGCGGAAGGATTGGAATCAACAAACTTGTATTATAACTTAGGCTGTGCTTATTTTCAAGAAAATAACTTGGCATCTTCCGTACTTTATTTTGAACGAGCAGCTCGCTTAGACCCTTCCAACGAGGATGTCCAACACAATCTACGCGTTGTTAATTCCCGCCTTGAAGATACTATTCAAGCAGTTCCGGATTTCTTTCTTAAATCTTGGTTTTTTGCATTTACAAAAGCTTTTTCGTTGAAAA
>CAZJZP010000283.1:0-2806 GCA_964550505.1 uncultured Prolixibacteraceae bacterium
ATTTTTTTTGTATTTGCTATTGTTGGTCTTATTAATTATGCTTATTATTGGAGAAAATATCTAATGATTATTTTTAGATGATGAAGAAATTAATAATAGAAGGAGATTCCTTAAGCGAACTCCAAGTTTTGGGGATAAGTTCATCAGAAAGAAGAGATTATGTCTTGGCTAGCTTGCTAAACAAAAGCCTTGATTTAGGTTTGGTTAAGCAAGAAGATTTCTGTTTTCACGATGGGGAAGAAATGCGTAGCTTTTCATTCTATTGTTCAACGGAAGAGAGTCCGTATTTACGTATTGCACTATTAGCAGCCAAAGACAAAATTACTCCATTGCTTAAAAAGGCAGCACAAATGGACTTTTTTCTTCTTTACGAAAAAAGAATGCCCAATTATATGCTAAATGATTTAATGGACAAAACCAAAAAAATCCCTCAAATTTTGTATTTTAACAAAATGCCAAAAGAAATAGAGCATGCTTTTCAAGAGATTTTAGTTGATTTAGAAATGCATATCATTAATATAAATAAAAAATAATGAGAACAAAGATTGTAGCAACAATAGGACCGGCTTCTGCCGAAAAAAACATTCTAAAAAAAATGTTGCTTGCCGGACTGGATGTCTGTCGTATAAATATGTCGCATGGAAATTATGCCCAACATAAAAAAGTGATACAAACGATTAAACAATTAAATAAGGAATTAGGCACTAATGTCCCTGTTTTAGGAGATTTACAAGGCCCTAAAATCCGACTGGGAGAAGTAAAAAAAGATACTTTTTTAGAAAAAGGGGAAATAATCAACATAATAGCAGAAGAAATTATTGGTGATCACAAAACCATCAGTGTTTCCCTCAAAAGCATTTGCCAGGATGTGCGAAAAGGCGATAGAATTCTTTTGGATGATGGAAAAATAGTCTTGGAATCCTTAGGTGTTGAAAAGAACAAATTAAAAGCCCTCGTGATTCAGGGAGGCGAAATTAGTTCCAGAAAAGGAATGAACTTGCCCGACAGCAAACTAAGTGTTCCTTGTCTTTCTGAAAAAGACATTGCAGATATTAGTTTCTTAGTTGAAATGCAAGCAGAATGGATTGCCTTATCCTTTGTTCGCTCTGCTGCTGATATTATAGAGTTGCGTCATATTATTTCGAACTTACGGCTTGAACACAAACCCTATATTATTGCAAAAATAGAAAAACCCGAAGCAATAGAGGATTTTGATAATATTTTAAAAGAAACCGATGGAATTATGGTAGCAAGAGGAGATTTAGGATTGGAAATTCCCTTAGAAAAGCTGCCATTAACCCAAAAAATGATAATAAAGAAAACCAATGCACAGTCAAAGCCTGTTATCATTGCCACACAAATGATGGAAAATATGATTTATAATATTTATCCCAGTCGGGCTGAAGTGAATGATGTGGCTAATTCTGTTATGGATGGAGCCGATGCCTTGATGCTTAGTGCAGAAACTTCAGTGGGGAAATATCCGGTAGAGGTAATTCAAACCATGCAAAGAATTATCAGTCAGGTGGAAGATTTTGAAGATATTTATTATAAACACCACCAAAGTAAAATAAAGAATAATTCTCGTTTTATTACGGATTCTGTTTTATACACTGCTTGCAGCCTTGCAAAAGATTCAGAAGCAAAAGCCATTGTTGCAATGACACAATCAGGTTATTCTGCATTTAAGCTTTCAGCGCAACGACCAAAGGCGAAAATTTTCATCTTCACAAATAATAAAGCAATTATTAACACCTTAAATTTGTTGTGGGGAGTGGAAGCTTTTTATTATGATAAATATATTAGTACAGATCATACCATTGAGGATATTCATTATCTTTTAATTAAAAAAGGAGAATTAAAAGAAGGCGATATGATTATTAATACCGCCAGTACACCATTACAAGACTATGGTAAAACCAATATGTTAAAACTGAGTTGTGTAAAATAAAAGAGAACGGAGATGAAAATAATAACGTATAATGTAAATGGAATTAGAGCAGCCATGAAAAAGGATTTTTTGGGCTGGCTAAAGGATTTTAATCCCGATATTGTTTGTATTCAAGAGTCAAAAGCGCAAATGGAGCAAATCCCAATATTGGAATTTCAAGAGGCAGGCTATAAATCCTATTGGTATTCAGCAAAAAAGAAAGGTTATAGCGGCGTTGGAATACTAACAAAGCAGGAGCCAGACAATCTTGTTTATGGTATGGGAATGCAAAAATATGATGAGGAAGGACGTTTTATTAGAGCGGATTACGGAGACATTTCCATTGTAAGCGTTTATCATCCCTCTGGATCTAGTGGGGATTTACGACAAGCGTTTAAAATGCAATGGTTGGATGATTACTTGGATTATGTGGAAGAGCTAAAGAAAGAACGGCCCAATTTGATCTTATGTGGTGATTATAACATTTGTCATAAGCCTATTGACATACATGATCCGGTCAGGAATGCAACGGTTTCCGGCTTTTTACCAGAGGAAAGAGAATGGTTGAGCAAGTTTTTGGAGCATGGATTTATTGATTCCTTTAGAGCTTTTAACCAAGAACCGCATCAATATTCGTGGTGGAGCTATAGAACAAGAGCAAGAGAAAGAAATTTAGGATGGCGTATTGATTATAATATGGTTGCAGAACCGCTTAAAGAAAAAATGAAAGCTGCTGCTATTTTAAATGAAGTGGTGCACTCTGATCATTGCCCGGTCTTGCTTGAGATGGATGTGTAGTTAGAGCATTGAAAAAGGATTGCTTCTATTTTGTAAGAATTATCTTTTCTGTGTATTTGATAGTTCTCGATTAAACAA
>CAZJZP010000284.1:0-2802 GCA_964550505.1 uncultured Prolixibacteraceae bacterium
TGTCCGGAAACAGTAATCGCTTCATTAACTTCCATTCCTTTGTCTCGCATTAAATTAATGAAATCAACCAATACAATACCATTTTTCACCACAATACCTATCAACATTACTGCTCCAATTCCTGCTATAATACTTAAGGTTGTTCCTGTTAAATACAAAGCAAACAAAACTCCAGAAAAGGCAAAAGGAATAGAAAACATGATAATAAAAGGCATTCTTAAGGATTCAAACTGAGAAGCCATCACAATATACACAAGGATTAAACTAAGTATCATTAACAAACCTAAATCAGTAAAAGATTCCATTTGGTCTTCGAAAGCTCCGCTAATTTGAACGTTTACCCCAGAGGGTATATCAATATTATTAATAATTTTTTCAACATCAGCTGCTAGTTCTCCAAGAGAACGACCGTAAGGTGTAGTTTTAACCGTTACTATTCTCTCTTTTCTTTTTCTCTCAATACTTGGAGGCGCATAATATTCTTCAACACTACCAATATCTTTAATGCGAACACTTATTCCTTGATTATTGGTAACAGATATATTTTCAATATCCGATATGGTATTCCTAAACTCTTCTTTATGTCTTATTACAATATCATATTCGTCTCCCGTTTCTCTATACTGAGAAGCAATAAGCCCTTCCACTCTATTACGTATAGCCATTGAAACTTGAGCTGTTGTCAAGCCAAAATAGGAAAGTTTTTCCTGATCAAGTTTAACTTGCAATTCTGGCTTTGACTTTTCTCTACTGATTTCTATATCTCTAGCTCCTGAAATATTCTCCAAAGAATCTGCTATTTGTTGAGCAATTATATTCGTTTGGCTAATATCATAACCCATAATTTCAACATCCACAGTTTGGGCTCCACCGAATCCGCCCATGCCTCGACCTGTGGACACATTATAATTTACTATTTCTGGATAAATTGCCAATCTTTTTCTTAAATCTTCAGCAATTTCCCAAACATCCCTTTTTCTTTCATCTACATCTACCAAACGAACATTATAATTGATAATATGCGATCCACTCGTACTAAACAATGCTCCGAAACCTCCTTGATCATTAGCTCCAGCAGAAGTGGAAACAAAACGCACTTCGGGAAACTCATTCATTAAAATAGCATCGATTTTTCGGGCAAGAATAACGGTTTCTTCAACACGGATTCCCGTTTGCAACTCAATTTTAGCTCTAACTTGCCCTTGGTCTGCTTCGGGAATAAAATCTGTTCCTATAATTCTAGTTAAAAATAAAGAAGATACGAAAATGATAAAAGCAACAGCAACAACTATCAATTTATGAGTTAGAACCCATGATAATAATTGCCCATATTTAACATCAAGTTTATCTAGGGATTTTTTAATGCTTCTATCGTATAAGTTCAGTTTTTGCTCTCCATTTTTCTTTTTTCTGAATTTTTTCTGTAATTTCAACAATTTAGAACTTAACATTGGGGTAAGGGTAATTGCCACAACCGTTGATGTAATTGCTGTTATTGTAACAATCATTCCCAATTGTTTAAACAAAATGCCGGTCATTCCTCCAACTAAAGTAATGGGGAAGAAAACAGCAACAATAGTCATGGTTGTAACAATCACTGCTAGCCAAACTTCATTTGTAGCATAAATTGATGCTTCTCTAGGATTGCTCCCCCTGTCAATATGTTTTGAAATATTCTCTAAAACAACAATTGCATCATCAACAACCATCCCAATAGCAATAGAAAGTGATGAAAGGGAAATAATATTAATGGAATTTCCTGTTGCAAAAAGATAAATAAAAGCAACAATTAGAGATATTGGTATTGTTATAACAACAATAAAAGTTGCCCTCCATCTCCCTAAGAAAAATAAAACAACAATAACTACAAAAATCAATGCAAATACCAATGTTTTTGTAAGGTTGCTTATTGATCCTTCGATAAAATCAGAAGAATCCATTATTGTTTGGATTTGAACATCAGGGGGAAGCGTTTTTTTAATCTTTTCGAGTTCTTGTCTAACTTCTTTCGCCACTTTAACAGTATTTCCTCCGGATTGCTTTTGAATAACAACTGTAACTCCACGCCTGCCATCAACACGAGAATCTAACGACATTTCACGCAAGCTGTCTTTAACAGTAGCCACATCTCTCACATAAATACTTTGTCCTTGAAAACTCCCTATAACAATGTTTTCAATATAATCACTTTCTGTAAATTCTCCTTGTATTCTTAAAGGGTAATCTAGTTTTCCCATTTTTAAATTACCCGCAGGCAAATTTAAATTTTCTGCCTGAATAATCCCTCCAATAGCTTCTACACTAAGATTATAGGCTTCTAATTTACGTGGATCAACTTCAATTGCTATTTCCCTGCCTGGAGCTCCATTAATAGAAACATTAGCCAAACCATCAATACGATTTAAAGGATTTACCAATTTTTCATCCAGTATTTTTTCCAAAGCAGGATAACTCTCATCTGCGGTAACGGTGTAAAATAATATTGGCATTTGACTAGAGTTAAACTTAAAAATCATTGGAGATTCACAGTCTTCAGGCAAAAGTTGTTCGGCAAAACTAATAGCATCTCGAATATCATTCGAAGCTTCATCTAAATCCGTACCCCATTCAAATTCAAGTGTAATTACTGATGTATTATCAAAAGAACGTGAACTTATTTCCTTTAAATTACTAACTGTACTTAATCTGTTTTCAATTATTTCTGTAACATTTGTTTCAATATCTATTGCACTAGCTCCAGGATAATAAGTGTAAACAGAAATAGCAGGTAATTCAATTTCCGGATACAAATCAAGTGGTAAC
>CAZJZP010000285.1:0-2744 GCA_964550505.1 uncultured Prolixibacteraceae bacterium
TTACTTAAATAGAGCTTGTCTGCAATTTCTTGATTTGAAAAGCCTTTGCATATCAAAAACAAAACTTCTTCTTCTCTTTCAGTTAATCGAGAAGTTTTCTCCTTTTCTTCTTGTTTGCCGAAACTTTTAATCAAGCTCTCTAAAATTTCAGGGGAGAAGTAATTATGCCCATTTATTATTGTTTTAATGGCTTTTTCAACATCGTCAATTCCGGAGTTTTTAAGCATAAATCCTTTAGCACCAGCATTAATCATTTGAGTATAATAATCTTCTTCGCCATACATGGATAGCGCTATGATTTTCAAGTTAGGATTGTGTTTTAGTCCTTCTTTTGTTGCTGTAATGCCATCCATTATTGGCATTTCTATATCCATAAATACGATGTCAAAACTTTTCTTTTCTTTAACAAGATCAACAAATTCTTGTCCATTTTCCACTTCAACAATTTTTTTTATAAAAGAAAATTGTTGAAGTAATACTTTCAAGCCCTCTCTGAAGAGTTTGTGGTCGTCAGCTAAAACAATAGTAAGATTTTCTTTCGGTTGCATAGTAATTATTTAAGATTGATGACAAAATTTGCATTAAAGCCTTCTTTTTCTTGGGAAAATATTTGAGCACTACCATTTATTGATTTAATACGAGAAATAATATTTGTAATTCCTAAGCCTTGTAATTTGTCTGTTTCAGAATTATAATTAAAGCCTTTACCGTCGTCTAAGTATTTTATATTTAATGTATCTTTCTCTAAAACAATATCAATATAGATATTGTTTGCTTTAGCATGTTTTAACGTATTGTTTAATAACTCACAAAGTATTCTATACACCACAGTTTCTACGTTTGAGTTAAATCGTAGTGCTTTAATGTTTGTATTGATTTGAATATTAATTTCATTATTGTCTTCCAGCTTTCTAACAAAAGAATTGAGAGCTTTAACTATTCCAAAGCTTTCTAATAAATGTGGGCTGAGGTTATTAGAAATTTCCTTAATGCTAATAATGGATTCATCAATTAAGTTTTCGGTATTTTTTAGTATTTTGATATCTTCAGAATTTGGATTTTTCTTGATTAAATGAGAAATGGACATTTTAATTGCAGAAAGAATTGGTCCTAAACCGTCGTGAAGTTCTTTGGAAAAGAGTTGTTTTTGTTTTTCTTCTGTTTTTATCATGCAAGAAAAAACTTTTGATTCATTTTCTTTCTTAATATTATCAAAGCGTTTTTGGATATTAAAAATACGCTTAATAAAAACGAGGCTAAGAAGCATTACCAGTGAAATACTTACGCCTATCCAGTTGTTTGTTAGTGTATTTATAAAAAGAAAATCAAGATTGTAGATTTCAAACAATTCAAATAATCGCCTAAAAGCCATTAGCAAAAATGCAAAAGAAATCAGCCACCAAGCAATATTGGATTTTGTTCGTTTAACAAGACTTAAGGCGATTATAGCCGCAAGAAATTGCAATACAACAGATAATATAATGGCTATTTCTAATGACATGGTAAATGTTTTAATAAAAAAGAAGAAGTTGTTATTTTACAACCTCTTCTTTTTTATTTATTTCCTATCTATTCTATCTTTACATTAACGTATATCAAGCTCATCAATAATGTTTTGAGCTCCTGCATATTTGTCAGTGATAAGTAATACATATCGAATATCGGTAGAAATAGTTCTTTGTTGGTCAGGAATAAATTTAACACTGGCAGCTGTTGCTTCCCAGTTAATGTCAAATACCATTCCAACAAGTTCTCCATTAGCATTGAGCATTCCGGCTCCAGAGTTTCCACCAGTAACGTCATTATCTGTTAGAAAACAAACCCTGATTTTACCGTTTTCATCAACATATTTACCATAATCTTTTTTCTCGTATATAGATTTTAAACCTGGAAGAACCGTAAATTCTTCTTTTTTAGGATTCTCTCTTTTAATTAATTCATCAAAGGTTGTATAATAAGGTAATACATCGCCATCCGTAGGTTCATAGTTTACAACCTTACCATAGGTTAATCGCATAGTAGAGTTTGCATCAGGATAATAAGCTTTGTTTCCTTGCATTTCCAACAAACCCTCAATAAACAATCTTTTTCCTTTTTGTTTTTTCAATTCAGCATCTTTAATGAGTTTGTCAATTTCTTCATATTTATCATAAAAAGATTTCATTGCAATATAAGCAGGATCTTTTTCAATTGTTTTTGCTTTGGGATCCATTAAGAAAGTATATACCTGTTCTTTACTTGAAAAAATACTCTTATCAAATAAATCGTCTGCAAATTTACTGAAATTCGTTTTGTATTTTTTCTCTACTTCTTCGAATATACTAGGGTGCTGTTCTTTAGGAACATTATCATAAAACATACGCATCAACTCAATAAAAACTTTTTTATCTACTTCAGCATTGTAACTCTTAAAATAGTAGTTTGAAGAATAGTACTTTAGTTTTGTTGACAGGTTTGCAACTTTGATGTTTGCTTCCTCTTTTGAGATGTTATCAGGATTGTTCAAATAATAATATAAGCTATCAAATTGATTAGCGTAATTGAGGATTTCGGGACCTCTCGAAACAGCTTCTCTGAAATAATATTTTGACAAAATGTACTTTTCAATTTCTTTGTTAGCTTCCTCAATAATTGATAAGGCATCTTTGTATTTTTCTTTTCTTTCTGTGTCGTTATTAATCCACTTTAGAAAATCCTCTTCGATATCTTTCTTTAAATCATAAGCTAAGTTTCTAATCAAAATT
>CAZJZP010000286.1:0-2742 GCA_964550505.1 uncultured Prolixibacteraceae bacterium
CAAGACAACTTTAATGAAAACAATTATGTTGTTGTTTATAAACACACAGGAAAAGATGAGTCCATTCAAAAAATCAGAAAAAACAAGCTTACTCCTATAGAATTAAATAGAGATGCTGTTTCAGACTTCCGAAAAATGATGCAGGATAGAAATGCAGAAGTAAGCCCTCTTCAACCTGTATTTTTGGATTATCAAGAAGATATCCAAAGAACAAAAACAGCTAACGGCATTGAAATACTCTACAAAGAAAACACTGAAAACGAAAGGTTTATGTTGTATTATGTCTTTGATATGGGTACAGACAACATGAAAGAATTAGGAATGGCTATTGAATACCTTGAGTTTTTAGGAACTCCAGAATATCAACCAGAAGACTTTAAAAAAGAACTCTACAAACTAGGTTGTAGCTTTTCTGTTTCCAGCGGTCAAGATAGGGTTTATGTGCGCTTGAGCGGATTAACAGAAAATCTTGAGAATGCTTTAAGGCTTTTTGAATCCCTAATGGAAAATCCTGTTGCTAATGAAGAAGCATTGGTAAATATGAAATCTGATATTCTGAAAGAAAGAGAAGATGCGAAGAAGAATATACAAGCCGTCTTTGGATACCTTGTGGCTTATGGAATGTATGGTGAAAACTCTCCTGCTTTCCCTGAATATTCTGAAAAAGAACTGCAAAAACTTACTTCAGATGAATTGATTGCTGTGATTAAATCCCTTTTCACTTACGAACACAAGATATTGTATTACGGCAACAACAGCATAGATGACATCGCTCGCACTATTTCCAACGAGCATAAAACACCTGCTCAACTTAAGCCTGTTCCCGAAAAAGAAGAAATATACATGCAGCCAACAGATAAAAACATCGTTTACTTAATGGATTTTGATACTAAACAATCCATGGTTTTAATGTTGTCTAGAGGCGAAAAAGGCTATAATCCAGAAAAAGAAAGTATTCTTCGTCTTTTCAATGAATATTTTGGTGGAAGCATGAATTCTGTTGTTTTCCAAGAAATGCGTGAAGCACGTTCTTTAGCATATACTGCAATGTCGTTTTATCAATCCCCTGCTAAAAAAGATAAATACTATTTGAGTTTGTCTTATATTGCTACACAATACGACAAAATGCACGATGCTATCAGTGGCTTTATTGATTTAATGAATAATATGCCCGAATCGGAAGAATCCTTCCAATTAGCTAAAGACGGCATAATTCAAAATATGCGAACGCAACGTACTACAAAATCAGATATTTTGTTTAGCTATCTTGCTGCCAAAGACAAAGGAATTGACTATGATATTAATAAAAAAATCTTCAATACTGTTCAAAGCTTAAGCTTTGAAGATATCAAAAAATTCCAACAAGATCATTTAACAAACTTAAACTATACCATTCTTGTGTTAGGAGATTTAAAAGAAATCGACAAAAAAATGCTTAAAGAATTTGGTAAAGTAAAAACCCTAAAAGTGGAAAAAGTCTTTGGATACTAAAGATTGATTTCCTTTAAACTTAGAAAGTCCGATAAATACTGTCGGACTTTTTTTATGCCTTAGGAATAGTGAAATCTTCAGGAAATTTCGCATTCACATCCTTATAAATTATTCGAAGTTCTTTCCATAAATCAGGTATCGAAATATCGTTTGGATGCACAATCTTTTGTATTTCAGCATGTTTCTTTTTATAATCTAATGTTGCAATTGCAATAGGAACATTAGCTCTTTTTGCAATGTGATAAAACCCACGCCTCCACTTATCTGTTGCTTTTCTTGTACCTTCTGGTGTTATAGCAATAATCATTTGTTTATTACTATCAAACAAGTTTTTCACTGTATCTAAAATATTGTTTTTGCTTTTATCCACAGGAATTGCCCCCCAACTTCTAATAATGGGACCTAAAGGAAAGAAAAACATTTGCTTTTTTATAAGAAAACGAACCGGCAAATTTAATTTTCCAAAGAGTAATTTGCCCCATAAAAAATCCCAATAGCTTGTGTGCGGGCAGATAATCATGACATACTTTTTATAGTCTCTGGTTTGCTTTTCACTTACCGTCCACGATTTTTTCCGTAATATGTAGTTTCCTAAACCCATTTTCGGGAGCAAAACTAGTATTTTTTTTTATATTTTCTAAAAATGCAGTTATTTGGATTATGGGAAAATAATAAAAACAGATTTTTATTTAATTATAATTAGTATTGCAGAATCTCGTTTTTTTTATATTTTTATCGGCTAAGGAAAACGTTCATAAAATTTAAAACCGCATTCTTCATTCAAGGATAAAAAAAACAGAAACATGAAAAATAAAAAATTAGGTATTGTTTTAAGTGGAGGTAGCGTTAGAGGTTTTGCTCATATCGGGGTATTAAAACGCTTGGAAGAAGAAGGAATCAAGGCAGATGTTGTTTCTGGTGCTAGTATGGGTGCTATTATTGGTGCATTTTATTGCAATGGTTTATCTGCACAAGAAATGTGGCAAATCTTAAAAAAAGAACAAATTTCCAGGGCTGTCAGGTGGAAAATAGGAAGAAAAGGACTGATGAATCTATCCCTGCCAGAAAGCTTGTTAAAACGCTATATCCCGCATAATAGCTTTGAAAAACTTCAAATTCCGCTAGCCGTTTCTGTTACAAACCTAACTAAAGGACAAAACGAAATAATACGATCAGGAGATTTATATGATTACGTATTAGCTTCTGCTAGCATTCCCATTCTTTTTAAACCAAAATATATTGAAGGTGATT
>CAZJZP010000287.1:0-2726 GCA_964550505.1 uncultured Prolixibacteraceae bacterium
GGAATAAATTTTTAATTCAAGGCTCGTATAAATCTTCTTCCGGAAGTGAAATTTCTCTTAACGCAATGAATGTACCTCAAGGCTCTGTTAAAGTTACTGCTGGAGGTGTTCCGTTAACAGAAAATGTGGATTATACCGTAGATTATACTTTGGGAAGAGTGAAAATTATTAACGAAGGCATCTTGAATTCAGGTACTCCTATTAATGTTTCCCTGGAAAGCAACTCTTTTTTCAGTATTCAGAAAAAAACCCTGATAGGAACACACGTTGACCATAGGTTTTCCGATAACTTCAATCTTGGTTTTACCATAATGAATTTAACGGAAAGACCACTTACACAAAAAGTGAATTACGGTAATGAGCCCATCTCGAATACTATTTGGGGAATGAATTCGACCTATCAAACAGAGTCGTTATTTATTACAAAATTATTGGATTATTTGCCTTTTTACTCCACAAAAACACCTTCAACCGTGAGTTTTGACGGCGAATTTGCTAATTTGATACCGGGTCATTCACGCGCCGTTGGAAAAGACGGAACCGCATACATCGATGATTTTGAGGGAAGTACTTCTGGAATTGATATTAAAAATGTTGGAACATGGAAAATAGCAAGTATTCCTCAAGGTCAAAATTTTGCTAATATGTTTCCCGAAGCAGCTGACGATACTACTTTAGCTTCTGGTTATAATCGCGCTTTATTAAACTGGTATGTTGTTGATCCTATTTTTACCAGAAATAATAATTTAACCCCAGATCACATAAAAAACGATCCTAACACCCAGTCAAATCATTATGTAAGAGAAGTTTTAGAACAAGAAGTCTTCCCCGCAAAAGAATCTCCAAACAATACTCCAACCAATATTGCGGTATTAAATTTATCCTATTATCCTGAAGAAAGAGGACCTTATAATTTTGATGTAGATGGTTTAGCAGGAATTTCTCGCGGATTAAATCCAGACGGAACACTTAAAGATCCAGAAACCCGATGGGCAGGGATAATGAGGAAAATTGAATCTACGGATTTTGAGGAAACAAACATTGAATATATTGAATTTTGGATGTTGGATCCTTTTATTTACAATCCAACACATAGTGGCGGACAATTGTATTTTAACTTAGGTGATGTTTCCGAAGATGTATTAAAAGACTCTAGAAAAAGTTTTGAAAATGGCTTGCCTGCTGATGGTTCTGATCAAGATGTGGACTATACTATTTGGGGTCGTGTTCCTAGTTTACAAGCGCTTGTTAATGCCTTCGATAACAATCCTGCTTCCAGACAGTATCAGGATGTTGGTATTGATGGACTTGATGATGAACAAGAACAGAGCTTTTTCTATGCAGATTACCTTGAAAAAATAGCTAATAATCCTTCTTTAGGAACTTCTTCTCAAGCGTATTTAAATGCCAATGAAGATCCTTCAGCAGATAATTACCATTATTATAGAGGAACAGATTACGACAACAATGAAACAGATATTATCGATCGTTATAAAATGTACAACGGTGTAGAAGGAAACTCTCCAACTTCAGAACAATCTCCAGAATCCTATCCTACTTCTGCCACTACACTTCCTGATGTTGAAGATATTAATAAAGACAATACTCTTAGCGAATCTGAACGCTATTTCCAATATGTGATTGATTTGGAACCGAACAAAATGAATATTGGAGAAAACTATATTACTGATATCCGAGAAGCTCCCGTAACACTTAAAAATGGCGACCAAGAAACCGTGAAATGGTATCAGTTTAAAATTCCAGTAAGAAGTCCTGATCAAGTTGTTGGGAATATTCAGGATTTTAAATCTATTCGCTTTATGCGGGTTTTCTTCAAAAATTTTGACGAAGAAGTTACTTGTCGCTTTGCTACCATGAAATTAGTCCGTAGCACATGGAGAAAATACAATTACTCTTTATTATCTCCAGGGGAATACATTCCTAATGACGATCAAAACGGAACTTCTTTTGACGTTTCTTCGGTTAATATTGAAGAAAACGGAGAAAGAGACCCTGTTCCTTATGTTATCCCTCCAGGAATTGAGCGTGAAATCAATTTAGGAACAACCAATCTTCAGCGTTTGAATGAACAAGCCATTTCATTAAAAGTATGTGATTTAATTGACGGTGATGCCAGAGCAATATATAAAACTACAGAATTTGACCTTCGCAGATATAAAAGATTAAAAATGTATGTGCATGCTGAAGAAGTTGACCCTGGTAATTATGGTTTTGCGGACGGAGATTTAACTATTTTTATTCGTTTGGGAACAGATTTTACCAATAATTATTATGAGTATGAAATACCATTAAGACCAACTGATTGGGGAACGTCAAAAGAAGAGCAAGATGCTATTTGGCCGGAAGATAATGCCTTTGATATTGAATTAGACAAACTGGTTCAGCTTAAGATAGATAGAAACGTTGCTATGCGGCAAGATAATTCTCCTGTTAGCTTAAGCAGTATTTTCTCGCAATACGATGGAAAGAATAAAATGACTGTTGTTGGGTTGCCTAGCCTTAGCGATGTTAAAACAATTATGATTGGCGTTCGAAATCCGAAAAAAATGCAGACAGGAGATAATGATGATGGAGCTCCAAAATGTGCAGAAATTTGGGTAAACGAACTTCGATTAACAGATTTTGATGAAAAAGGAGGATGGGCTGCTATCGGTCGAGTGAATATTAATTTAGCCGATTTGGGAAATCTAATCCTTGTTGGACAA
>CAZJZP010000288.1:0-2720 GCA_964550505.1 uncultured Prolixibacteraceae bacterium
GCACCAATTTCTTTTGCTACCTGATATGCCATAGCATCCTGAATCAACATTGCTTTTTTATCTCCGTTTTCAGCTGCTTGTTCTACAACATAAGCATCGTTAGTATCAAGATAAGCGACAAAACCGCCTTTTCCTGTAATCATTTTCTTTATTTCGGCAAGTTCGTATTTACCGCTAAAACAAAGTTTGGCAAGCTGTCCAACAGGAAGCGTTCCTGCTCTTTCAGGAGAAAAAGGACCCTCTCCATCAAGGGCATTATTTACATCAATTACTCGACCTTTTTTATGTGCACCAACACTGATTCCTCCTCCAAGGTGAGCAACAATTAAATTTAGCTCTTCGTATTTTTTGCCTTGCTCTTTAGCGTGTGTGCGGGCAATAGCTTTTTGGTTTAACGCATGGAAAATTGAAATACGTTCAAATTCGGGATGTCCGCTTATCCTTGCTATGTCTTCTAATTCATCCACAACCACAGGGTCGGCAATATAAGCTTTTGCTCCATCAACCGATTTTGCAATATCATCGGCTATTAAACCACCAAGATTACTTGCGTGCTGACCTAAAACACCTTTTCTCAAATCTGTTTTCATTGCCTCATTAACAGCATAAATTCCAGAAGCAATAGGTTTAACCAAGCCTCCTCTGCCAACAATGGTTTTCATAGCATTAACATCCAAATTATTGGCTTTCAATTCTTCCAAAATAATTTGTTTTCTGAACTCATATTGATCGGTAATAATGGAAAATCCAGCAAGTTCTTCAGTTGTATGCTTGATGTTTTTGATAAAAATTTCTTTTTCATCCTGATAAACAGCAATTTTCGTTGATGTAGAACCTGGATTAATAGCTAAGATTAAATTCATAGTTATATTTTGTTTAGTTTCGTTTTTATTTACATTGCAGCAGCGAAAGCAATAGAAAGCAATTTAGCTTCTTCACTATCGGCTCTTGAGGTTAATACAATAGGACATTTTGCGCCCATAATTACAGCAGCGGAGGTAGCTCCACCAAGGAATCCAAGACATTTATATAAAATATTGGCAGAATTCAAATCATGTGCAACTAATATATCTGCATCTCCACCAACTTCCGTTTCTATTTTTTTATGTTTACAAGCTTCAGCAGAAACGGCATTATCCAATGCAAAAGGGCCATCTATTAAACATCCTGTAATTTGTTTTCTTCTGTTCATCATTGTAAGCATGGCAGCGTGTGCGGTGGATTCAATTTTAGGATTAACTACTTCCACTGGACCTAATATTGCTACTTTTGGACATTCAACACCCACACCGTGCATAGCTTCAACAGCATTTTTTACAATATTCACTTTATCTGGAAACTCAGGAGCTACATTCATTGCGGCATCTGTAATTCCTAATAATTTATGGTAATAAGGAGATTCATACAACGCAAAATGACTTAAGGTTGCTGCTTTACGTAAGCCTTCTTCCTTATCAAGAACTGCTTTTAAAATAGGAGCGGTGGCGACTAAGCCTTTCATTAAAATATCTGCTGCTCCGTCACGAATCATTTTCACACATATTTTACAAGCTTTGACATCGTTTTCTTCATTTACAAGCAAAACATTTGTCAAGTCAAAACCTATATTTTCGGCAATCTTTTTTATCTCTGCTTCTTTTCCAACCAAAATTGGACTAATAATTCCTTCTTTCATTGCGTTGTTCACTGCGATTAATACTGGTTCATCATGAGCAGCAGCAACTGCAAGTCTTCGTGTTTCTTTGCTTTTTGCTAAATTGATTAAATCTGTTAATTTTTTCAACATAAGGCTTAATAATTAAGTTAATTAGTATAAGATTCTATCATTTCTTTAATTGCTTTTTTACAAACAGGACAAAAATAATTAAATTTTACGGATTTCATAGTACAATCGTAAGAAGGTCTGTATAAAGACTTTGCCATATATCCTGCCCCTTCAAAAAGACCAAGCACATCAGCAAAATTCGAAGAATTAGGTGTGGGAATAGGAATGGTGGAGTCTAGCATATCTTCCCATTTGGCGGAGAAATCAACTAAGCTGGTAATATTTGGTTCCCACGGTTCTGTTTCAGTATTATAAAAAGCTTCCACTCCCACTTCTGAGGTATAATATTCGTCAGCAAGACCAAAGATACTATGTCCTATTTCGTGTGTTACAAGATATGCAAGATATTCATTGTTAGCAGCACAAGTCGCATAATGGCGATAAATTCCTCCACCTCCATATTTTTCAGTATTACAAACAATGATAATAGCATCAAAAGGAGTATTTAACGCAACATCCATCAAACGAAAATAATTCAAACACATTAAATACCTATCGGATTCCAGCGTATTAAAACTACAATTTACGGCTGTTTTTTTCGTAATATTCTGATTTGGGTCGCTAATGCCTGATTCTAGGGAAGGAACTTCTACTGTCCAGACATTTATCGCATTGGCATTATCGCCAATAGGTTCTGTGGCAAACAAATAAGAAAGAATACTGTCGGCTGTTGATCTGAAAATTGGCATTTCATCTTCCGTATAGCCATCTGGAATAAGCACAATATCGAGTTTTTCTTTTGGATTTCCGCTATTGTGTATTGCTTGACTTGGATAAATATTATCTGCAGATGAACCTTCGATAAGAGATGATTTTGGATTAATATATACTGATTTTACTGCTTTAAAAATGCCATTTCTTTCTCGAATATGCCAATCAAGCCGAATAGTTTTTT
>CAZJZP010000289.1:0-2679 GCA_964550505.1 uncultured Prolixibacteraceae bacterium
CGAATAGCAACAAACTCACAATCTGTCATTATTCCTGCTCTGCGCCATAATTTTGCAAAGAAAAAAACCGTCAACATTCCTCCAATCAACATATTCCACCACAACCAATTACCAGCGATACCATTTTCAGCAACCATTTCAGTAATTGCCAATGGAGTGTCGGCTGCAAAAGTTGTTGCCACCATACTTGTACCTGCAATATACCAAGGGAGTTTTCGACCGCTCAAGAAAAAATCTCCAGTAGAACGACCGGCGCGTTTTAACATGTAAAAGCCAATTCCCAGACTGATTGCAAAATAGGACGCAATAATTGTCCAATCTAATAATGATAGCATAGGCGTGTTTTCTAACGACAAATATCTCTGTAAACTTCTTCTGCTTCTTCGTGACCCAAACCAATTGCCTGATCTAAGTCCTCACATGCTCCAGCACTGTCTTTCAAATTAAACCTAACTGCTCCGCGAATAAAATACGCTTCTGCTGTAGGTTCATATTGAATGGCTAAATCTAAGTCAGCCAGCGCATTATCATAATTTTCCATTTTATAATACATCATTGCGCGTAAAAAATACAATTCGCCATTTTTGGGTTCTAATTGAACTGCATTAGTGTAATCTCTTCTTGCTTGAGGCATTTTGTCTAGTTGTACATAAGCATCTGCACGGTGCATATAAGCATCCGTAAATTTTCTATCGTAAGCAATAGCTCTATTATAACTTTCTATTGCTTTCTCATATTCTTTCAAGTGTTTATAACACATTCCTCTGTTAAAATAATCCTGTACATCTTTGGTTTTATATAAGTCCAACAAAGAATCCAGGGAAACAATGGCTTCTTTATAAGATTTGTTAAGCATACATGCTTCAGCGCGCTTACGATGTATTTCAATATTACGATATCCTTTTTCAATAGCCTTATCAAAATCTTCGATAGCAACTCCAAAGCGTTCAACAGATTTCAACAACAAGCCTCTCTTATAATACGCATAGGCAGAATCTGGAAGAATTTCAATAATCTTAGTGTATGATTCAAATGCTTCTTTTTTCATCTCTTTTAATTCATAGATTTCTGCCATTTGAAAATACAATGGAGCGTTTGCTAAATCATCATCATAAAAAGAAACCGCTTCCTTTATGTCGTCTAATGCCAAATCATATTCTTTAGTTTTAACATAAGCGTAAGCTCGCTGTCTATATGCTGCGATATATTTGGGGAAAATTTTAATCGCCGATGAAAAATCACTGATAGCTAAAGCTGTATTCCCTTGCTGCTCATGCAACAAGCCTCTTTGGTAAAAAGCTTGATAATAATCCGGTTTTTTTTCTATTGCCATATTATAATCCAACATGGCTTTTTCTTCATTGCCTTCTTTCAGCTCACAAATACCTCTGTATAAATAGGCATCGTAATAATACGGGCTTTTTTCCACACATTGGGTGAAATGCAAAATAGCCTGTTTATAATTGGTCATGTCCATAAATTTCATGCCGGCATCATAAAGATCATTCGCTGTTTGAGCATGAATTTGCATAGATAAAACGGATAAAAAAAGAATTAGAAAACGCTTCATTTTATATTGATTTTCATTAAATATTCACACTAATTGCATTACAAAAATAAACATATTTTGGAATAATAAAAATATTTCTCTTGCTGAGATTCAATAATGAAATGTTTTAATGCTAGATTAATTTACACATATATTGCTTTTTTATTGTTTTTTAAACAATAAATCTAAGAATCTTAAGACTTCGAATGGCAAATCTCACAGCCTTATTTATTGATTATGTGTGCTTTACAAAACTTTGTTAAAAAACTTAAAATTTCACATCAGTATGTAGTGAAATATAAAAACTATTGTATTTTTGACTACTAGAAAATTCAAATTATAAACAAAATAAAAAGGAAAACTATGTCAAAAAGAACTATTGTAGCAATGCCAGGAGACGGTATAGGAAAAGCCGTTTTAGACAATGCAATCAAAGTATTAACTGCAGCTGGTTTCGAAGCCGATTATGTAGAAGGTGATATCGGTTGGGAATTTTGGTGTAAGGAAGGAAATCCTTTACCTCAAAGAACAATTGATTTAATTGAAAAACACAAAATCGGTTTGTTTGGAGCCATTACTTCTAAACCAAAGGATGAAGCCTTTGATGAATTAGCTCCAGAATTAAAAGAAAAGGAATTGGTTTACAGCAGTCCTATCGTTGGTTTACGCCAGCATTTTGGATTAGATATCTGTGCGCGTCCATGTAAAACGTATTCTGGGAATCCACTAAATTTCATTCGTCGAGGACAAGGCGACAGCATTGAAGAACCTAATGTAGATGTTGTCATCTTTCGTCAAAATACGGAAGGATTGTACGGTGGTGTAGAATGGTCAAATCCACCAGCTCAAGTTTATGATGCATTGATGACGCATCCTAAATTCAAAAAGAATTTTGGCAGTACACCAAAAGAAGAAATTTCTGTTTCTACTCGTATTTTCACAAAAAAAGCAACAGAACGAATTTTACGCGCAGCTTTTGAGCATGCTAAAGAATTCGGTTACAAATCTGTTACTGTTTGCGAAAAGCCTAATGTTATTCGCGAAACCTCCGGAATGATGTACAAAATGGCACAGCAAATCCAAAAAAGCGATTATCCCGAAATTGAATTGTGGAATACCAATATCGATGC
>CAZJZP010000290.1:0-2668 GCA_964550505.1 uncultured Prolixibacteraceae bacterium
ACAATATGTGTGTGCGAATCACAAAAAGCAGGCATCACGATTTTACCCTCAGCAGAAATAATCTTATCAGCAATTTTTTTGTGGTTTTCAGGCATTTCACTCATTTTGCCATAGGCAGAAATGCGATTATCTTCCGTAAGTAAAAATGCATTTTCCATGAGCTGAAGATTGTCCATCTCTTTGCCAGCGATTTTTTTTCTATCTCCGATATTGCACATCAGAAGCTCTTTTATGTTAGTAATCAGTATATTCATAATTTTTACAAGCTTTTACGATACGAAATTAGTAAGATTTATTTGATTAAATGTAACCATTTCTGTATTTTTGTGTCTTATATGTAGTAAATAACATATTTTATTAACTTAAAACATACTGTCAAATGCGAATACAACAAATTTTAATACTACTATTATTACTGCCGGCTATTCTTTTTTCAGCACCAATTAATATACAAGAAGCGGAGCGTGTAGCCAAAAATATTTATTTTGAACGAAATTACACTAATCCAAACCAAAATATTGAAAATATTCAGATTACAGATTATGTGGTGGAATATACTAACGATATGCGTCCTTTATTGTATTTTTTCACCATAAATAATGAAGGCTATGTTATTGTTAGTGCTGACGATAGAGCTTATCCTGTATTAGGCTATTCATTTGAATCTGTGTATAACGGAAAAGAAGAAGCTTCTCCAGCTTTTATGGAATGGATAGATATTTATTTAAAGCAAATGCAAGCTATTATAGATAATAATTATCCTGCAACAGCAGAAATAACCACTGCATGGAATCATTATTTATCTGAAAATCCAGCTGATTTTATGGATTATTTAGGAGGAACTCGCGCTATGGAACCTTTGATAAATACTAAATGGGGACAAAGCGGCTTTTATAATGACATGTGTCCTAGCAGTTCTGCTGGTCAGGCAATTGTGGGTTGTGTAGCTGTTGCTATGGCTCAGGTTATGGGTTATTATATGCACCCAGCTCAAGGAACAGGTAGCCAAGGATATTATCATCCAACTTATGGTTATTTGAGCGCTAATTTTGGTGCTACAAATTACAATTGGAATGGAATTCAAACTAGTCTTAGTGCACCCAATGATGATTTGGCTTTAATTCTATACCATAGTGCTATTGGGGTGTATATGAATTTTGGGGTTAATGCATCAGGAAGTATGACAGAATATACAGAAGATGCTTTAGAAGATCATTTTGATTACAATACTACTGCAAATTGTATTGATAAATCATCCTATTCTAGTACTGTATGGAAAAATACTTTAGTAAATCAATTGGATGCACGCAAACCAATGATTTATTCAGGGTATGGTTCTGGCGGACATGCTTTTAATTGCGATGGATATCAAGGAACAGATCATTTCCATTTTAATTGGGGATGGAGTGGAGCTTACGATGGCTATTTTTATGTATCGGCGCTCAATCCCGGATCAGAAAATTTTACACAAGGACAACAAGCAGTTATTAATATCGTTCCAAATACAACAAATTTCCCTGTCGGTTGCACTGGAACAAAAACATTAAGTACTGTTTACGGAATGTTTGAAGATGGAAGCGGACCTTTGGAAGACTACCAAGATAATTCCAATTGTAGCTGGCTAATCCAACCTTCTGTTCCTGTAGATCAAATTAATATTGAATTTATCGAGTTGAATACAGAAAGCACCAATGATATCGTCACTATTTATAATGGAGCTACAACTGCTGACCCCGTTATTGGAACCTATTCAGGAGCAACAATTCCCTCTATTATTAGTGTTAATAATACAGCTGTTTTAGTTAATTTCACATCCAATGCATCAAGCACAGATGATGGTTGGTTAATGCAATATAGCTCTCGACCTACCAAATTTTGTAATTCTATGACAGGGCTTACTGCACCAAGTGCCTCTTTTGATGATGGCAGTGGTTCTTATGATTATGCTAATCTTAGTATTTGCCGTTGGCTTATTGAGCCTCCAGGAATGCAGGAAATCACTTTATTCTTCGATGCTTTCGACATACATACTTCAGATTATGTTAGGGTTTATGATGCACAAAATCAAATCTTACTAGGAGAGTTTAAAGGCTCAAGCATTCCTTCTCCTATTGTCTGTAATTCGGGCTCCATGCAAGTAATGTTTGTTTCAGATGCTTCAATTACTGCCTATGGTTTTGAAGCGCATTACACGAGTTCTAATTCCATTGAAACTAACGATTTTTCTTTATTACAAATCTATCCTAATCCGGCAACTGATTTGCTTTGGATAGAAATGCAGATTGATGACTTAGAAGAAGATGTTGTTGTTTCTCTTTATGATTTATGTGGAAGAAAATTACATACAGCAAGCTATAATCCTAAGTCTTCTTTTAAAGAAAACCTTGATATTTCCGCTTTTTCGCAAGGTGTATATATCTTGAAAATGCAGCAAGGAAATAAAAACTATCATCAAAAAATAATTATACAGTAATTTTTTGAAACCTTTTTTTGGAAATAAAGTATTAGCATTTTTAAGATAGGAACCCATCCTAAAAAAAGATTGTTTGAAGGCTGCCAACGGCAGCCTTTTTTTGTACAATTATTGCATTTTTTTCGTTAATAAGAGACAGCTCTTTTGTAAACAAAAAAAAATTGTACTTTTACAGCATGCTGAAAAAAACCATCT
>CAZJZP010000291.1:0-2597 GCA_964550505.1 uncultured Prolixibacteraceae bacterium
CATTTATTTGAATGGGTTTTAGAAAACCTTTGTAAAAATGCTATTGATGCAATGGATGGAGTGGGAGAGATAAAAATACACCTTAGCGAGGAAAAAAAACATATTATTTTTGATATTGAAGATAATGGTAAAGGAATTCCAAAATCTAAACAGAAGGCTGTTTTTAGCCCTGGATTTACCACAAAACAAAGAGGATGGGGACTTGGTCTTTCTTTATCAGAACGCATTATTCAAAATTACCACAAAGGAAAAATATATGTCAAGCAATCCATACTAGGCAAGGGTACAACTTTTAGAATAGTTTTGAAAAAAGCTTAATGGCAGGTATTTATATCCATATTCCTTTTTGTTATACAAAATGCCTTTATTGCGATTTCTATTCAGTAATTGCCAATAGCGAAAGAGAAACAGCATTTATAGCTGCCCTAACTCAAGAAATTATTGCGCGAAAAAATGAAATTAACGAGGAAATAAAAACCATATATTTTGGAGGGGGAACACCAAATACACTTACGTCCTTACAATTAAGGGATATTTTACATAGCATTTTCGAGCATTATTCCGTTCAAAATCAAGCAGAAATTAGCATAGAACTTAATCCGTATAAACTTGATAGAGATTATATTAATGCGTTGAAAAAGGCAGGATTCAACAGGATTAGCCTAGGCATACAAAGTATTTATGATGAAGATTTAGTATATTTAGGAAGAAAACATAGAGGGAAAGATGTTTTCCACTGTTTGCAAGAGATACTAGAATCAGATATTTCAAATTATTCGGTGGATTTGATTTTTGGTTTACATAATCAAGAGAGCGAAAAAAGTATTCAAGGAATAGAAAAAATTATTGCGTATCAGCCTTCACACTTTTCTATTTATGCGCTAAGTGTAGAAGAAAACACAGCCCTTCAAGAGCTTGTTAGCAAGGGAAAACGCCTGTTATTATCAGAAGACGAACAAGAAAAAATCTACACCAGTATTTCAGGATTTCTTCAGAAAAAAGGCTTTAATCATTATGAAATATCTAGCTACGCTCTTCCTGGTAAAGAATCAAAGCATAACAGTGCTTATTGGTTTGGCGAAACTTATTTGGGTTTTGGTCCATCAGCGCACAGTTATCACAGTAAAGCACGTTATTGGAATCTCTCGGATTTAAAAATGTATATACAGCAGCCTTTACGGAAAGAAAAAGAAGAACTTAGCGCCAAAAGTATCTTTAATGAAAAAATAATGTTAGGATTACGTACCGCAGCAGGATTATATTTAGAAGAACTTAAAGAATATCATTCTCCTTTTTACAGAATTTTTGAAAAAGAATTAATCAAATTAATTCGTCAAGCTTATATTGTAAAAGAAGACAATAGGATAAGAATTCCCTACGAACATTGGTTTCGTTCCGATTATATCATTTCTTCCTTGTTTATAGCTTAACAAAGCGTTTAGAATAACTAATTCCTTTTTCATTTTGAAGAATAACAGAATAAACGCCTTGTTTAAAAGAAGAGATATCAATCTTTTTGCTTGCGTAATAATTATTATCCTCATAAAGAAGTCTTCCCATCATATCAACGATTAAAAGCCTTAAGCTTTTATTGTATTCTCTTGCCAAATGTAACTGGATATATTCTTCAGCGGGATTAGGGAAAAGACTAAAACGCATTTCTTTATTAATTTCAGCTAAATTTACACTGATATTTGCAGTAGCATCTAAGTTCCAATTATTTGGATCCATTGCGATGGCACTAATTTGCTTGTTTGGAATAATAATTTTATGGTAATTAGCAGTATCGTTTTGAAACAAACGAATAATCGTGTCTCCACCACCGTTAAATGATAACAAAAGTTCAAAAGACATTTCAAAAAGCGTTGTGGTGCTTGTAGAAGTGCTTTGATAAGAAGAAATATAGAGGCTGTCTTGTTCTTGATACCATAATATATCAAATTGAGGAAAACCCTCTCCATAGTACCATTGATCAAAGAAAGTTGTTAAATTTAAGCCAGATACATTTTCAGCGACTGCTTTAAAATCTTCACCAGAAGCAACGCTATCTTTGTATATATTTTGGAACGTTTTTAAAGTGTTGAAAAAAGCAGTATCGTTATTCATTTCAAATCGTAGCATGTGCAGAATACATGCTCCTTTGCTATAAGAAAGTCTTCCGTCAAAAATTCGCCAAACATTGCTTAGTTCGGATGCAGGAACATAAACTGAACCACCGGGTTGTGACATTACAGAGTTTTGTTTGTCCACAATACGTTGTTGTGCAGCTGCCGGACTAAGTAGGTATTCTGCGCACAATACTTCGCTGTAAGTTGCAAAACCTTCATTAATCCAAATGTCTTGCCAAGTAGAACAAGTTACATTATCTCCAAACCACTGATGGGCAAGTTCATGGCAAGTTAAATAAAAATCAAAGCTTGCTTGTGTTGTCATTGTTTGATGTTCCATTCCTCCTCCCATTGGGGCAAGGCAATGACCGTATTTTTCTTCCGCAAAAGGATATAAACCATATAAGTTGGAGTATAATTCGATAAAATCTACAGTTTTATCAATATCAGCTTGATAAAGATTTAGGTATAATCCATCGTTATAAATAT
>CAZJZP010000292.1:0-2570 GCA_964550505.1 uncultured Prolixibacteraceae bacterium
AAAGCGGACAAAAAATGTTCCGTGAAAAGGATTTGATTGATGTGTGGTTTGATTCCGGCTCAATGCCTTATGCTCAATTCCATTATCCATTTGAAAATAAAGAAGTTTTTGAGAAGAATTTTCCGGCAGACTTTATTGCAGAAGGCGTAGATCAAACCCGTGGTTGGTTTTTTACCCTGCATGCAATTGCTACGATGATGTTTGATTCCGTGGCATTTAAAAACGTGATTTCCAACGGATTAGTGCTTGACAAAAACGGCAATAAAATGTCTAAGCGATTAGGAAATGCAGTTGATCCTTTTGAAACAATCAATAAATATGGAGCAGATACCACTCGTTGGTATATGATTACCAATTCTCAACCCTGGGATAATCTGAAATTCGACCTTAATGGCTTAGACGAAATAAGGCGAAAATTCTTCGGCACGCTGTATAATACCTATTCTTTCTTTGCTTTATATGCCAATATTGATGGTTTTGCATACAAAGAAGCGGATATTCCACAAGAAAAACGACCAGAAATTGACCGATGGATATTATCGGAATTGCATTCCTTAATTCAATTTGTTGAAGAAGCTTACGAGCAATATGAACCCACAAAAGCAGGAAGAGCAATTCAGGCATTTGTGGATGAACATTTAAGCAATTGGTATGTTCGTTTATGCAGAAGACGTTTTTGGAAAGGAGATTATTCAGAAGATAAAATATCAGCTTACCAAACACTTTATACTTGTTTAGAAGTTTTAGCACACTTAATTTCACCGATTGCTCCGTTCTTTGCCGACAGATTATTTATAGATTTAAATAGCGTTAGTGCTAAAAACAAGAATGATTCTGTGCATCTTTCTTATTTCCCAAAAGCCAATACAGACTGGATTGATAAAGATTTAGAAGAAAGAATGCAGTTGGCTCAGAAAATATCTTCCATGACTTTATCGTTAAGAAAGAAGACGAAAATCAGGGTAAGGCAACCGTTACAAAAAATTATGATAGCTGTTATGGGTGAGAAGATGCAAGCACAAATTGAAAACATGAAAGAGATTATTCTTTCCGAAGTGAACGTGAAAGAAATCGAGTATGTGGATGAATCTTCTGGTATTTTGGTTAAGAAAGCCAAGCCTAACTTTAAAACACTAGGTCCGAAATTCGGCAAACAAATGAAAGAAATTGCAGCAAAGGTTAATGCAATGACGCAAGAAGATATTGCAGACTTTGAGAAGGAAAAAGAAATAAAAATACAGCTGCAAAAGGAAGAAATTCTTCTTGAAGAGCAAGATGTTGAGCTTATTACGGAAGATATTCCCGGTTGGGTGGTAAGTAATATGGGCAAACTTACGGTTGCATTAGATATTAGTCTTAGCGAATCTCTTATCAATGAAGGAATTGCTAGAGAACTAGTGAATAGGATTCAGAATATCCGAAAAGAAAAGGAATTTGATGTTACCGATACAATTTCAATTCAATTATTAGAACATCAGGAAATAATTACTGCGGTAAAAGAAAATAAAGACTATATTTGTGCAGAAACACTGGCAAAAGAATTGGAATTTTTGCCATCTGGTACAGAAAAACAAAATGGAATACAAATAAATTTGACAGAAGCGATTGAAACCATTATCTTTATAGAGAAATTTTAAAATTAAATATTATGGCGAAGCAGGAAACCCAAGACAAAACCCGTTACTCCAAGGAAGAATTACAGGAGTTCAAGGAAATTATTCTTCAGAAGCTGGAAAAAGCAAAGAAGGATTTAAAATTATTAACCGAAGCCTATACTAATGCTAACGAACATGGCACAAACGACACTTCTCCTACTTTCAAAGTTTTAGAAGAAGGGAATTTGGTTCTTTCCAAAGAAGAAAATAGTCGTTTGGCAGCGCGCCAACAACGCTTTATTAAGGATTTGGAAATAGCCTTAATTCGGATAGAAAACGGCACTTATGGTGTTTGCAGAGAAACAGGAAAACTTATTTCCAAAGAGCGATTGCGTTCTGTTCCTCATGCCACACTTAGTATTGAAGCAAAAAACCAGCAATATAAAAAGAAAAATTAGTGGCAAAAAAACTTCCTTTATCATTTTGGGCAATAGCAATAATCTTTCTGGTATTATTGCTGGATCAGCTATTTAAATTCTATATAAAAACACATTATATGCTCGGAGAAGAGTATTATGTGTTTGGTTGGAAATGGTTTATTATTCATTTTACAGAGAATCCCGGCATGGCTTTCGGTATGCAATTTGGCGGAAATTTTGGCAAACTCCTGCTTAGCCTTTTACGCATTATTGCAATAGGAGCTATTATCTGGTATTTGGTAAAGATAATCAAAGAGAAAAAAGCTGTAGGATTAATTATCTGTATTAGTTTAATTGTTGCCGGAGCATTGGGAAACCTTATAGATAGTGCTTTTTACGGTCTAATATTTAGCGAAAGCTACTATCAGGTGGCAGAGCTTTTCCCTGAAGGCGGAGGTTATGCCGGTTTTTTACACGGAAAAGTAGTGGATATGCTTTATTTTCCAATGTTTAGAGGAAATTTTCCTCAGTGGATTCCTTTTGTTGGTGGCAATGA
>CAZJZP010000293.1:0-2561 GCA_964550505.1 uncultured Prolixibacteraceae bacterium
TGTAATCCTAAGATTCTTATTGCCGACGAACCTACTACTGCTTTGGACGTTACTGTTCAACAATCGGTTTTGGCTCTTTTAAAACGCTTACAAAAGAAATTTAAGATGAGCATTATTTTTATCACCCATGATTTGGGCGTTCTTGCTCAAATTGCAGATAATCTCGTCATTATGTATGAAGGGAAAATCGTAGAAACAGGCGATGTAAAAAGCATTTTTCATCATGCAAATCATCCTTACACCAAAGGACTTATCGCTTGCAGACCTCATCCTGATAAGCGCTTGCGTAAGCTTCCTAGCGTGAAAGATTTTATTAATTACAATCCTGATAATCTTGTTTTTCAGCCAGAGAATATCATCAGCGCGAAAGAAAGAGCAGAAAAACATCAACAGATATACGAACAACCAGCAATTTTAGAAATTAAAAACTTAAGTAAGGAGTATTACAGTAAAAAGCATTTTTATAGTAAGAAAGAAGTCTTTCATGCAGTGAAAAACCTCTCTTTTTCGCTATATCCAGGAGAGAGTCTTGGCTTAGTGGGAGAATCTGGCTGTGGTAAAACGACTCTCAGTCGTGCCTTACTTCGACTTATTGATATTAATGCTGGAAATATCATCTATCGTGGCACAGATTTAAGCACTTTGTCTTCGCGAAAAATGAGAGCATACCGCAAAAAGCTACAAATAGTATTTCAAGACCCATATTCTTCTTTAAATGAAAGGATTCGCGTTGGTGATGCAATAAAAGAAGTTTTAGTTGTGCACAGAAAAGATCTTTCTGCTAAAGAACAAAGGAAAAAGACAGAAGAAATGTTGGAAAAAGTCAATTTGGACAAGGCTTTTTACTCGCGTTATCCGCACGAACTTTCCGGCGGTCAAAGACAAAGAGTTTGCATTGCCAGAGCCTTGGTATTGGAGCCAGAAATACTTATTTGTGATGAATCCGTTTCTGCATTAGATGTTTCTGTGCAAGCTCAAGTGCTTAATTTATTAAATGAACTGAAAGAAACATTCCAACTCTCCTACCTCTTCATTTCACACGATCTTTCAGTCGTTAAATTTATGGCAGACAGAATATTAATTATGCAAAACGGAGAAATTGTGGAAGAAGGAAATCCTGATGAAATATATCTTCATCCTCAACAAGCATATACTAAAAGATTAATCGAAGCCATCCCGACTTTTGGGTAAATCAATCAATAAGTCTTACAAAACAAAACGCTTAATTTTAAACTTATCCTGACTGCTTAGCCGTAAAATATACAGTCCCTGACTGAATCTTACGGGAATACGAAGTTGTTTCTCTTCAATAGAATAGACTTCTGTGTAGATTAGGCGACCACTTATATCTAAAATGTCCACTCTAAAATCAGCAGGAGCATTAAATACTGTAAAAATAAGATTACTCTCTCTGCAATAGGGTTGTGAAACATCAAATGCTGGCATATTATCCATCATTACTGTTTCGATATTACTGTGGCTTGTAGTTCCATCAAAATCCGTTTGCCGTAAACGATAATAAGACAATCCTTTCAAAGGTTTTTCATCTACACTTTGATAGCTAATTAACTGATTAGAATTAGCGGCTCCGTTTACTCTGGCAATTTCATTAAAATGGATAGCATCTGTTGAGCGCTCAATGCTAAAATAATCATTATTAATTTCACTGGCTGTTGTCCAATCCAAAATAACATTTCCTTCTTTAGGTGATGCAGAAAAATGTAATAAATCAATAGGTAAAGGACCTGCATTAGCTTTTGCTATTGCAAAATCGGAAAAAACGGACAAGGAAGAACGAACAGCTGTTACATATCCTCCGCCCATTGTTTGGGTGGCATTATTGTGTACTCCTTGTGAAACCCAATCAGTGAGTGCATTTGGTCGCTTCACCACAGCATGTTCAGCAGCTGTTGCTCCGGCATTAGTGTGTCCAAAAGAGCTTATTTCAATATCATAATCTACTGTTGTGTAAGCATTCGGATTAATTGTCCAAAAACCATAATCCAGCAATTCTTCTAATAAGGTTCCTCCAATAGTTAAGCCTAAAGCACTAATGTTAATAGGTGTGCTGTGAGGTGTGGTAAAGAAAGCATCAACATAAGTTAAGCCAGAAGAAGAGTTGAGACTTAATTTTGCATGCTCCCAATAACTAGCACTACCAACGGGGAAATCATAAACGCCAATAGCATTTACATATCGCCTCAGATTTCCATAAACATAAGCATTCTGACTGCCTCCAACGATTGCAGCTGGATTTGTATTATTAACAATTAAAGTTTTTGTATTGGTGGTAAATTTACCGCTGTTTAGATAAAGCGTATTATTAACTATAATATCTTCATTAATGCTAAAAGAATGCGCTGATAAATTTTTATTTAATTCTAAAGAATAGAAAGATAGAACAGAAGAAGCATCATAAGTTGAAGCATCATCAAGAATGCGAATTATTCCATTGGTGTGAGATAAATTCCCGTTAAAAGTAATGTCTCCGTACAAATCCAATCGGCTATTTGCATGATTTAACGTAAGCACACGTCCATTTTGCAAGTCAATATCGTTAC
>CAZJZP010000294.1:0-2537 GCA_964550505.1 uncultured Prolixibacteraceae bacterium
AATCTTGAAATAGCCGCTTTTATCTTTATTGATAGTGGCTCCGAGAAGTCCGGTGTTTATTTTTTTCACTTCTGGTCTGTCGCCACCATTGATATATGCATGACCAACATTTAATTCACCAATTAATTCTCCGATAATATAATTCAAATCGTTACGGTGTTTAACGTAGGGAAGGAAAACAGCATATTTTTCGTGCATTTTGTTCCAATCCAAGCCGTGCATATTTTCTACATAGAAAAAATCCCGCATTTGTCGCCAGGCTTCATCATAAATTTGCTTCCATTCCTGAGCAAAATCAATGTGCATTGTCATATTGGATAAATCAATGGCAGAGGAAGTTTTAATAGTGCTTTTGGGCAAATCAATCAGATAATAGTTCTTTGATTTTGCCAATAGCATTTTCTTTCTGTCTTTGGATATTTCATAGCCGGAATATTCTCCTAATTCCTTTTCTTCTTTATCTTTGACTTTATACATTAGTAATTCTGATTTGCCACCCAAAGCTGAACGACGATTGTAATAGATCACATCATCAAACATGTTGATATTCCAATAATTGGATGCTTTGATGTCTAAAGCTACTATTCTATCACTTATTCCATCTGTGTCAATCTTAAACTCAAAGCTTTTTTCTGTTTCTTTTTCATTTACCACATCATTTTTAGCAGCAAAGGGATTTTCAGTTTCTTTTGATAAAATAGCCATATAAATTTTGCTCATATCACGATAGGCGATATTCCATTCGGTTTGGCTGTATATTGGATTAAAATCCCTATCGGAAACAAATAACAGGAATTTCCCGTCATCACTGAAAACAGGATTAGTGGAATTATACCAGCCGTCAGTTACAGCAAAACTCTTATTAGATTCGGTGTCGTAAAGCATAATGCGCGACATTGCATCGCGTTCGTTGGTGGAATATGTAATCCATTGGCTGTTGGGCGACCAATTAAAATAATTAAATTCCCAAACACCGGATTGTGCAACTTCTGTTATTTTTTTGCTTTCGACATCAATATAACGCAAACGCAATTTTTTGTCGCTCCACAGTATTTTTTTGCTGTCCGGCGACCAACTGAGTTTGAATTTGTATGTATCTGCATCTTTTGTAAGTTGAATTGCATCCTTTTTCCCTTCAGTATCTTGGATGTAGATTTCAAATTCACCACTTTTATCCGAAATATAGGCAATCCAATTTCCATCAGGCGACCATTCCACATTTCTATCATGTGCGTTGGACGATTTGCTGAGGTTAAGCGTAATTCCTTCTTTTACAGGAACATTGAAAATCTCTCCACGAGCACTGATAGCCATTCTTTTAGCGTCGGGAGATAAACTACTACTGCTAATCTGATCGGAAACATCTTTGAATGCATCCCTTGCATAGTTCATATCGTCTTTCACTTCAATGCTGATTTTTTTATGTGTAGCCGTTTTCGTATCAAAGACATAGATGTATCCGGCATTTTCAAAAACGATTTTGTCCTGGCTTGCAGTTGGGAATTTAATATCGTATTCTGTAAAATCAGTTAATTTCTTCGTTGTTTTATCGTCCAAATTATAGACGAAGAGATTCATTGTTCTGTCTCTGTCAGAGATAAAATAGATATTATTATCAATCCACATGGGGATAATATCCTGCGCTTCATTATTGGAGATATTGACTGTTTGCATGCTTTCAAAATCATAAATCCAGATATCGTCAGCCATTCCACCTTTATAATATTTCCACGTTCTAAATTCACGGAATACTCTGTTGAAAGCTAGTTTTTTCCCGTCAGGAGAATAGGAGCAAAAGCCACCGCTAGGCAAAGGAAGTTGTTCTGACATTCCACCTTCTTTTGATACTTTAAAAAGTTGACCAACAAAGGAATTGAAACTCTGCTTTCTGGAACGATAGACAATAGATTTGCTGTCAGGAGTCCAAGCCATACAAATATTATTGGGTCCCATTCGGTCAGAAATATCATCTCTGCTCAAGGTTGCGGTATGAGTTAATCGTTCTGGAATTCCTCCAGAGGCAGGAATGCTGTATATTTCTGTGTTACCGTCATATTGAGCAGTGAAGGCTATTGTTTTACCGTCAGGAGAAAAGCGTGGGAAAACTTCATAACCGACATCAGTAGTAAGTTTTCTGGCAATTCCACCGGCTGCATCCACGCTGTATAAATCCCCAGCGTAAGAAAATACTATTTGATTGTCGTAGATTGTTGGAAATCGTAATAATCTAGTTTCTTGTGCATGAGATAAAAAACTAGCTATTATCAAAGCAAAAGAGAGAATGATTTTTTTCATTTTTTTTTATAGTTTTAATAGGTAAATAAAATGCTTGTTAATTGTTGTAAATCAACAAAATAAATACAAATCAAGGATAGCTTTCCTTGATTTACGTAGCGAATATATAAAAATAATGTCTAATACTATTGTATAATCTTGCTATTTTATAAGAAGATTTTATGAAGGAAAGAGATAAATAAAATGATTATGCTTTTTCATTTTGATGAAAATGCACATCCATTTGTGGGAATGGGATATTA